>NZ_RRZJ01000057.1:0-5560 GCF_004368175.1 Pseudomonas sp. CH235 | reverse complement strand
AAAACAAAACCCCAACTGCTTTCGCAATTGGGGTTTCGGAATTTAATCTTGACGATGACCTACTCTCACATGGGGAAACCCCACACTACCATCGGCGATGCATCGTTTCACTTCTGAGTTCGGGATGGGATCAGGTGGTTCCAACGCTCTATGGTCGTCAAGAAATTCGGGTACTGAGTCGTGGCCAGTGGGCCTCGCTTCAGCAAATTGGGTATGTGATAGCTATCGGTGTTTTGTGAGCGTCGAACTTTCGGTTCATTTTCGTCTTCACACACCGCAATCTGGCCTTTCGACTCAAATTGCTTGGGTGTTATATGGTCAAGCCTCACGGGCAATTAGTATTGGTTAGCTCAACGCCTCACAGCGCTTACACACCCAACCTATCAACGTCGTAGTCTTCGACGGCCCTTCAGGGAACTCAAGGTTCCAGTGAGATCTCATCTTGAGGCAAGTTTCCCGCTTAGATGCTTTCAGCGGTTATCTTTCCCGAACATAGCTACCCGGCAATGCCACTGGCGTGACAACCGGAACACCAGAGGTTCGTCCACTCCGGTCCTCTCGTACTAGGAGCAGCCCCTCTCAAATCTCAAACGTCCACGGCAGATAGGGACCGAACTGTCTCACGACGTTCTAAACCCAGCTCGCGTACCACTTTAAATGGCGAACAGCCATACCCTTGGGACCGGCTTCAGCCCCAGGATGTGATGAGCCGACATCGAGGTGCCAAACACCGCCGTCGATATGAACTCTTGGGCGGTATCAGCCTGTTATCCCCGGAGTACCTTTTATCCGTTGAGCGATGGCCCTTCCATACAGAACCACCGGATCACTAAGACCTACTTTCGTACCTGCTCGACGTGTCTGTCTCGCAGTCAAGCGCGCTTTTGCCTTTATACTCTACGACCGATTTCCGACCGGTCTGAGCGCACCTTCGTACTCCTCCGTTACTCTTTAGGAGGAGACCGCCCCAGTCAAACTACCCACCATACACTGTCCTCGATCCGGATAACGGACCTGAGTTAGAACCTCAAAGTTGCCAGGGTGGTATTTCAAGGATGGCTCCACGCGAACTGGCGTCCACGCTTCAAAGCCTCCCACCTATCCTACACAAGCAAATTCAAAGTCCAGTGCAAAGCTATAGTAAAGGTTCACGGGGTCTTTCCGTCTAGCCGCGGATACACTGCATCTTCACAGCGATTTCAATTTCACTGAGTCTCGGGTGGAGACAGCGCCGCCATCGTTACGCCATTCGTGCAGGTCGGAACTTACCCGACAAGGAATTTCGCTACCTTAGGACCGTTATAGTTACGGCCGCCGTTTACCGGGGCTTCGATCAAGAGCTTCGCGTTAGCTAACCCCATCAATTAACCTTCCGGCACCGGGCAGGCGTCACACCCTATACGTCCACTTTCGTGTTTGCAGAGTGCTGTGTTTTTAATAAACAGTCGCAGCGGCCTGGTATCTTCGACCGGCGTGGGCTTACGCAGCAAGTGCTTCACCCTCACCGGCGCACCTTCTCCCGAAGTTACGGTGCCATTTTGCCTAGTTCCTTCACCCGAGTTCTCTCAAGCGCCTTGGTATTCTCTACCCAACCACCTGTGTCGGTTTGGGGTACGGTTCCTGGTTATCTGAAGCTTAGAAGCTTTTCTTGGAAGCATGGCATCAACCACTTCGTCGCCTAAAGGCAACTCGTCATCAGCTCTCGGCCTTAAGATCCCGGATTTACCTAAGATCTCAGCCTACCACCTTAAACTTGGACAACCAACGCCAAGCTGGCCTAGCCTTCTCCGTCCCTCCATCGCAATAACCAGAAGTACAGGAATATTAACCTGTTTTCCATCGACTACGCTTTTCAGCCTCGCCTTAGGGACCGACTAACCCTGCGTCGATTAACGTTGCGCAGGAAACCTTGGTCTTTCGGCGTGGGTGTTTTTCACACCCATTGTCGTTACTCATGTCAGCATTCGCACTTCTGATACCTCCAGCAAGCTTCTCAACTCACCTTCACAGGCTTACAGAACGCTCCTCTACCGCATCACTTACGTGATACCCGTAGCTTCGGTGTATGGTTTGAGCCCCGTTACATCTTCCGCGCAGGCCGACTCGACTAGTGAGCTATTACGCTTTCTTTAAAGGGTGGCTGCTTCTAAGCCAACCTCCTAGCTGTCTAAGCCTTCCCACATCGTTTCCCACTTAACCATAACTTTGGGACCTTAGCTGACGGTCTGGGTTGTTTCCCTTTTCACGACGGACGTTAGCACCCGCCGTGTGTCTCCCATGCTCGGCACTTGTAGGTATTCGGAGTTTGCATCGGTTTGGTAAGTCGGGATGACCCCCTAGCCGAAACAGTGCTCTACCCCCTACAGTGATACATGAGGCGCTACCTAAATAGCTTTCGAGGAGAACCAGCTATCTCCGAGCTTGATTAGCCTTTCACTCCGATCCACAGGTCATCCGCTAACTTTTCAACGGTAGTCGGTTCGGTCCTCCAGTCAGTGTTACCTAACCTTCAACCTGCCCATGGATAGATCGCCCGGTTTCGGGTCTATTCCCAGCGACTAGACGCCCTATTAAGACTCGCTTTCGCTACGCCTCCCCTATTCGGTTAAGCTCGCCACTGAAAATAAGTCGCTGACCCATTATACAAAAGGTACGCAGTCACAGAACAAAGTCTGCTCCCACTGCTTGTACGCATACGGTTTCAGGATCTATTTCACTCCCCTCTCCGGGGTTCTTTTCGCCTTTCCCTCACGGTACTAGTTCACTATCGGTCAGTCAGTAGTATTTAGCCTTGGAGGATGGTCCCCCCATATTCAGACAAAGTTTCTCGTGCTCCGTCCTACTCGATTTCATGACTAAGAGACTTTCGCGTACAGGGCTATCACCCACTATGGCCGCACTTTCCAGAGCGTTCCGCTAATCTCAAAGCCACTTAAGGGCTAGTCCCCGTTCGCTCGCCACTACTAAGGGAATCTCGGTTGATTTCTTTTCCTCAGGGTACTTAGATGTTTCAGTTCCCCTGGTTCGCCTCTTGCACCTATGTATTCAGTACAAGATAACCATCTTGTGATGGCTGGGTTCCCCCATTCAGACATCTCCGGATCAAAGTCTGTTTGCCGACTCCCCGAAGCTTTTCGCAGGCTACCACGTCTTTCATCGCCTCTGACTGCCAAGGCATCCACCGTATGCGCTTCTTCACTTGACCATATAACCCCAAGCAATCTGGTTATACTGTGAAGACGACATTCGCCGAAAATTCGAATTTCTCAACTAAGAGAACTCACAACTTTTACCTTAGCCTGATCACCACCAGTGAAAGTGGCCATCAGTCTATCTTTCTATCACATACCCAAATTTTTAAAGAACGAACCAGTCAAAGACTAGAAATCAACATTCACCATCGCAGCGATGGAATGCTCATTTCTAAGCTCTTACTTCAGAAGCAGTAGTGGTGGAGCCAAGCGGGATCGAACCGCTGACCTCCTGCGTGCAAGGCAGGCGCTCTCCCAGCTGAGCTATGGCCCCGTATTTCTACAGGCGTTTCCCACACAAAATTGGTGGGTCTGGGCAGATTCGAACTGCCGACCTCACCCTTATCAGGGGTGCGCTCTAACCAACTGAGCTACAGACCCAATTTCGGGCTGCTTCTTTCGTCTTCTTCAATGAATCAAGCAATTCGTGTGGGAACTTATGGAGCAACTGATGTCGTCGATTAAGGAGGTGATCCAGCCGCAGGTTCCCCTACGGCTACCTTGTTACGACTTCACCCCAGTCATGAATCACACCGTGGTAACCGTCCTCCCGAAGGTTAGACTAGCTACTTCTGGTGCAACCCACTCCCATGGTGTGACGGGCGGTGTGTACAAGGCCCGGGAACGTATTCACCGCGACATTCTGATTCGCGATTACTAGCGATTCCGACTTCACGCAGTCGAGTTGCAGACTGCGATCCGGACTACGATCGGTTTTATGGGATTAGCTCCACCTCGCGGCTTGGCAACCCTTTGTACCGACCATTGTAGCACGTGTGTAGCCCAGGCCGTAAGGGCCATGATGACTTGACGTCATCCCCACCTTCCTCCGGTTTGTCACCGGCAGTCTCCTTAGAGTGCCCACCATTACGTGCTGGTAACTAAGGACAAGGGTTGCGCTCGTTACGGGACTTAACCCAACATCTCACGACACGAGCTGACGACAGCCATGCAGCACCTGTCTCAATGTTCCCGAAGGCACCAATCCATCTCTGGAAAGCTCATTGGATGTCAAGGCCTGGTAAGGTTCTTCGCGTTGCTTCGAATTAAACCACATGCTCCACCGCTTGTGCGGGCCCCCGTCAATTCATTTGAGTTTTAACCTTGCGGCCGTACTCCCCAGGCGGTCAACTTAATGCGTTAGCTGCGCCACTAAGAGCTCAAGGCTCCCAACGGCTAGTTGACATCGTTTACGGCGTGGACTACCAGGGTATCTAATCCTGTTTGCTCCCCACGCTTTCGCACCTCAGTGTCAGTATCAGTCCAGGTGGTCGCCTTCGCCACTGGTGTTCCTTCCTATATCTACGCATTTCACCGCTACACAGGAAATTCCACCACCCTCTACCATACTCTAGCTCGCCAGTTTTGGATGCAGTTCCCAGGTTGAGCCCGGGGATTTCACATCCAACTTAACGAACCACCTACGCGCGCTTTACGCCCAGTAATTCCGATTAACGCTTGCACCCTCTGTATTACCGCGGCTGCTGGCACAGAGTTAGCCGGTGCTTATTCTGTCGGTAACGTCAAAATTGCAGAGTATTAATCTACAACCCTTCCTCCCAACTTAAAGTGCTTTACAATCCGAAGACCTTCTTCACACACGCGGCATGGCTGGATCAGGCTTTCGCCCATTGTCCAATATTCCCCACTGCTGCCTCCCGTAGGAGTCTGGACCGTGTCTCAGTTCCAGTGTGACTGATCATCCTCTCAGACCAGTTACGGATCGTCGCCTTGGTGAGCCATTACCTCACCAACTAGCTAATCCGACCTAGGCTCATCTGATAGCGCAAGGCCCGAAGGTCCCCTGCTTTCTCCCGTAGGACGTATGCGGTATTAGCGTTCCTTTCGAAACGTTGTCCCCCACTACCAGGCAGATTCCTAGGCATTACTCACCCGTCCGCCGCTGAATCCAGGAGCAAGCTCCCTTCATCCGCTCGACTTGCATGTGTTAGGCCTGCCGCCAGCGTTCAATCTGAGCCATGATCAAACTCTTCAGTTCAAACATCTTTGGGTTTTTAAGAAACCCTAAACTTGGCTCAGCAATCGTTGGTTACATCTTTGATTTCTCGCGGAGTAACTTGTGATGCTGATAATCTTGTTGACTATCAGTCTGACTCCACAAGCACCCACACGAATTGCTTGATTCAGTTGTTAAAGAGCGGTTGGTTAAGATCTTTCGTCTCAACCGAGGCGCGCATTCTACAGCAGCCTCATTTGCTGTCAAGTGATTATTTTCAGAAGTTTTCGAAGATTTCTTCAACAACTTCAACCACTTGCGCTTCCGATCTCTCGTTAGCGGGAGGCGAATT
>NZ_RRZJ01000056.1:0-6952 GCF_004368175.1 Pseudomonas sp. CH235 | reverse complement strand
CGAATGCAGGTCTATGCCACAGAATTTCATCACGGCCTCCTACGCAAAAGACTAAGTTCGCACCTTGAATTTTGCGCCACCTCCGTGAGGTGGGGAGGCCGGCCAGATGATTCTCAGATTTATTTTCTTCAGCTAATAATAAATCTGTCCCTTTTGGATTGTTTACCAGAGATCAATTCGGCCGCATTTGAACTCGATTAGGTCGCCAGTATTTATGCCGCCGGGTAAGTAATCATCGATTAATAATTTGATTCCACCCACGGCCACCAGATGCTCTGATGCATTTATTACTCTGGCAATTACTTTTCGAGATAGTCCAGGTTTTTCTGTGTTCCAGATCCCTACTGGTGACTCGCTTTCGCAGATCATTGCTTCTTTCAACGAAAAAACATGCAATGGATCATTTATTGTTTCTCCAATGTTCGCGCTGCATGGTTGAGAAAATGCAACGCAGGTAAAGTTTCCGTCGCTGATCTCAACTTCCGCCTCAGCCGAATCTCTGGATATCCAACTGATGTCCTTTATTAACATTTCTATTTCTCTGGTTTTAATCCGTACGGAGACTTCCATCCGATCTGAGGGTTTGCTCCGATCGTGTCTGTTTTTACCGATTTCGGTTGTGCTTTCCACCCTAAACTCGGAGCTTTATTTTCAAAGAATGAAATGGGTTTGAGGTGCATCGTAGTAATTTCTCCAGTAGCCCTATCGACCCCAACGAGCAAACCTTTTGCACTTCCAACCCCTCCAGGAATTGCGACGTAAGCGTTTAACTCAGGTGTAAACGTCCCGTTCCGAATAACGGAGTTGGCATCAGCCACATACTGTTCGAGTGTGTAGTTGTCGTGGCCTAGCGTTTGCCCAATTTCCTCTCCATGCTTCTCAAAGTGACGTACATCCTCTCCGGGTTTAAATTTTCTGTCAGCAATAGGCGGAGTTGGCGTCCCTTCTTTTACCTTCGGTACATCCTCTGGTTTCTTTGATGATCCAGACCCACCTTCGTTTCCTCCTGGGCACTCAGCTTGCCCCAGCGGGTCTATCCAGCCAGTAGGGTTAGTCACGTACTGGTAGCTATTTAACCCACCCGCAAGCTTGATCGGATCCGGTGTCAAAAACCGCCCAGTACCCGGATTGTAGTAGCGATGACGGTTGTAGTGTAGGCCCGTCTCGGCATCAAAGTACTGACCTTGGAATCGCAACGGGTTGTCGATTTCACTGACATCCAGCGCAGCGAGGTTGCCGTACGCACGGTACTTCGCCGACCACATGATCTCGCCACTGTAGTCGGTGAGTTCCTGCGGTGTGCCCAGATGATCGAGTTGATAGTAGAACGGCGTTGCCTTACGCGGGCCTTCGCCGTCGAGCATCGCGAGCGGGCGGAAGCTGCCGGGTTCGTAGATGTAAGTGCGATAACGGTTGTCCGCGCTTTCGGCGATCAGGCGTTCGCCTTGCCACAAGAATTCGGTGGTATGGCCATCGACAGTTTTCTCGATGCGACGACCGAAGGCGTCGTACTTATAGGATGCAGTGCTACCGCCCGGCAGGCTGACACCGACCAGACGATGCTGGCAGTCGTAGCGATATTCGGTGACGAGTTTCTGTCCGGTGCCGCGACGTTCGCGGATCAGGTTGCCATAGGCGTCGTAGTCGTAGTGGCGGTCGCCTTGCATCAGCAGACGGTTGCCTTTGACGTTGGCGAGGTTGGCTGTGCCTTCGTTGTTCTGGCCGAGCAGGTTGCCGGCCGGATCGTGGGCGAAGGTTTCAGGTGTCGCGCCACGTACGCTGGTCAAGCGGTCCAGCGGGTCGTAGTGGAAGCTGCGGTTGCCTTTTCGGCTGTCGTCGATGCCGGCGAGGTTGCCGTTTGCGTCGTAGTTATAGCGACGCTGGAACAGGTTTTTTTCACGCTGGCTGACGCTGTGCGCTTGCAGGCGACCTTGTTCGTCGTACTGGTACTGGCTGAGCAACAGTCCTTGCTGGCGCTGCTGCTCGCGACCGGCATTGAATTGGTGGCTGGTCAGGCGTGAGCCGTTGAGGTCGATGCTACTCAGACGTCCGCCTGACAAATGGCGGTAGTCGAGTGTGCTGCCGTCGGGGAGGCGGCAGTGACTCAGTTGCCCGACGCTGTCGTATTCGTAACGTGTGGTGCCCCAACCCTGGTGTTCGGTGATCAGGCGATCCTGCACGTCGTATTCGTAGGCAAGCGGCCAGTGCCCGTCGTTGACATTCACCAGACGGCCCAGGGCATCGTAGCTGTAGTGAATCTCTTCGCCATCGGCGAGGGTTTTCACCAGCAGTCGACCGGCAGCATCGCGCTGATATTCGGTGATCAGTTCGCTGCCGTCGTCGCCGAATTCGGTCTTTTTCAGCAACTGGCCATTGAGATCGTATTCGTACGCGGTGCGGCGGCCGTCGAATCCGGTTTCCTGCTGGATCAGGCCGTTGGCGTAGTAGTCGAGCTTGTAGTGCTCGCCGCGTTCGTTTTCGATTTCAGTGAGCAGTAGGCCCGCGTTGTCATAGCGATAGCGCAGCTGGCTGCCGTCGGGATTGATGCGGCGGCTGACCAGATGCAGGTTGTCGGCGTATTCGTAGCGTGTAATGCGGCCGAGCTCGTCGCGTTCAGCGGTGACGCGTCCGTAGGGATTGTAGGTGAAAGCCCGGGTGGCACCGCCGGGGAGGGTGATCTGGGTCAGGCGATCGACGGCGTCCCATTGGTAATGGGTAATGGCGCCGAATTCGTCCTGCCGGGTGATCTGGCGTCCGAGTGCGTCATAGCGATACTTGCGCTGACCACCGTCCGGAAGGCGCTCCTCCAGTAATTGGCCGAGGTTGTTCCAGCCCAGTTGATGGCGGCTGCCATCAGGATGGTGAATTTCTAGCAAGCGGCCCTGGCGGTCGTAGCTGTAGCGGGTTTCGTTGCCCTGTGGGTCTATTTGCTGGGTGATGTCGCCTTGTTGATTGCGGTCGTACTGCCAACGGGCCTTGCCACGTTTGACTTCAATCAGTTGACCATCGAAATAGTTGTAGTGGGTCGGTTCTTCTTCCGGCGGGATGACAGCCATCAATCGTCCGGCATCGCTGTATTGATACTCGGTGATGGCCCCCATTGGATCTTTTACAGCAACCAGACGTCCCTGATCGTCATAGGCATTTTGCGTTTCAGCTCCATCGGCAGCGGTTTCACTGATCAGCCGTGCATTTTCGTCATGCACGTAAACCTGTTCACTGCCATCGGCGTTGTGAACCGTAACCGTGCCTTTGTCATCCCACTCGTAGCGAGCTTCCAGTTGCGAATAGTTGGCCCAATGACGTACGCAACGGGAAAGTTTGCCTTCACGCTCCCATTCCCAGAAAAAACTGGCGCCACCGGCCAGTTGTCGCTCGAGAATGACGTGCTGATCGTTGTAGCGGTAATGCTCGGTTTCCCCTGCGGCATTGGATGCCGAGACCAATTGGTTGCGAGCGTTATAGCGGTAGGTGACAAGGTTCTGAATGGTCAGCCAAGGATCCTGGCGCTCACCGCGCTCGTCATACTCAGAACGCTGCTGTTGCTGATCAACGGCAACGATATGGCGATCGTCGTAGCGCAACAGCAACGCGCGGCCAGCACCGTTATCGATGCGCTGGATCCGCCCCACCAGGTCATAGCTGATACGCACCTGATTTCCGTAAGAGTCACTGACCGTCGTCAGGCGGTCTGCGCGAAAGTGATAAAAGCGTGGTTTTGCTCCTGCTTGGGTGAGAATCAGTTCATCCGGCGCACTGCCCAGATAAATCGCCGCCTGAGCCAGACTGTTGGTGATGGCTGGCCGTTGTTCGGTCGGCATCGGGAAGCGGGTCTGACGGTTTTCGTTGTCAGTCCACAACACGCCTTCATCGTTGATTTGCAGGCGATGGGATAGGGAGTGGCTCCAGCCATGGCCGAGACGCCCGTCGATTTCAACCGCGCTGCTGCGATAGAGACGTGTCCATTCAATGGGTAGCAGCCCACCCAATATGCCGTCAGTGAGCGTCAACAATTCCTCGCCGGTAACCATCGATACCGGTTCACCGTTAGTGCAGGTCTTATCGGCGCACTGAGCAGGTTGATCCGCCGGGTTTTTGGACTGGTCGGGCGCGTTGTCTACTTTTTCCTGTTGTTGAGCGCGGGTGCGGTTTTCCTTCTTGCCGCGTGTATGAATCTGCGCATCCGTCTCTACAGCACCTCCGGAAACGGGTGGTTTTTTCTTTGGTGGTGTGGCGGTCTCTGCGGGTTTTGGAGGCGCAATTTCTACGCTCGCCTTTCTCGCCTGGTTCAGTGGCGAATTGCCGTTGAGCATCAACGGTTTCGCCGTATCGGCGTGTGCTGTCGCATTCTTCTTGCTGATCTTCATCAGCATCGAAGTGAAGTCTTCAATCAGTGTCATGACCTTGCCGCTGTTCCTTGCAGCATTAAGGCCCTTGGTGCCAATACGGACGGCCAAACCGATCCCGCCCGTCAAAACAATACCGATCAGGATGTTCAGCAGTACTTCCGTAGTCAGTTCTGCCAGCACTTCAGTGCAGGTCTGCGGAGGCAGCATTTTGACCCACGCTACGATAGCTGCGACGTAGATCCACATAAGTGGCTCGTCACTGGCGATCAGCAGGGCTGTTTGAATGGCTTCTTTTGAAGCGTTATAGATCTTCTTTATCTGTTCTTCGGTGAGGAATTTTTTGAGTTTTTCGTAGTTTTCCCGAGGGTGTGCAACCAGGTCGTAGAGACTTTTGATGTCCCCCCACAGCCCCATGATAGCCTTGAGGAACCCCTTCCACGCCGACTCCAATTGCTGCAATGCCCGTCCAGCCATGGATGCATTGGTATGCGCTTGCCAAAGTGGCAGAAAGTCGGTGGTCCACTCTGTTTGCAGCCAGCCGCTAAGGTCCCCGATTACGCCTTGATAGGAGCTGAACAGGCTATCGATCTGAGCCTTGGTGGGATTCGGGAAAAAAGTGATTTCATATTGCTGATGCGGTTTGAGGCCAGTGACCTCCAGAATCCCGCTTGGACCGATTTTGACGTTGATCGGTTGACCGACTTCGTTCTTTCCGTAGAGCTTGCCATTCTCCACCGGCACCAGTCGCACCGGCGTATTGCCGATAGGTACAAAACGCGCAGATTCAAAACTATGTACAAGTTTGAGTTTGCCGTTGGCAGGGCAGTTGGCATAAAGGGTATTTTCCTTTTTGCTGTCTTTGTCCGCCGTACCGACTTCGTCACCGACCTTGAACTGTTGCTCTGCGTCCAGAATGCCGCCGTACCAGGCTTCGGCATGCTCGCGATAATCCTTCAGGCATTTCTTGAAGTCGCTGATGATGGCCTGAGCATCAGGCTGTTTTGCATTGAGATTGGCAACAATCTCACCCATCAAAATGCTCATACAGCCACCTCACTTTCCAGATGGGCCTTCAGCAGGCCGGTAAAATTTTCTTCCGTGAGTGGCGTGCGTTTTACGAAACGCGCCACTTTCTTTTGCAGGTTCGATTCAGGGAACGAGAAGTACAGGTCGGCATGTTCGTCCAGCAGCCACTGCATCATGTTGCCGATCACGGTCGAAGGGTTTTCGGCCATCAGGCTGTCCAGCAGGTCTTTCGGCACCTCCCACCACGGCCAATCCTTCGCCTTCGGCACCACCCTCGACCCGACTTCCAGGCTCCGCCCATTAATCAGATACCGCTCAAACACCGGCAACACTTCCCCGGCCGTCTCACCCAGCCCATCAAGAATCGGATAGATATGCCGCCCATCCCAGAACCGGAAAAACACTTCGGTCCCGTCCGGCATCTTCACTTGGGTCAAACTGCGCAGGTGTTCGAAAACTTCGTTGGGCTCCGAGCGGGAGACCGCCAGCCAGCCCCAGTCGAGGGCGTCGGTTTTGGTGATCCAGGGCAGGAAGGCCGAGTTGGCCTTGAGTTCGGCGACGTAAGGCATCACCGGTTGCCAAGTGGAGTAGGGCGTTCCACCCCAGACGGGAATGGCCTGCACGGACGGTTCGCTCTGATACAAGGCCTTGAGCGCTTCGGCATCACTGGCGGCGCTGACGATCAGATACAGACGTTCGTCTTTTTGCAGCGGCTGTTGTGCCAGCCAGTCCTTGGGTGTCAGTCGATTAGATGGCACAGGCACCTGCCTTGCATTTTTCACACTCTTCACAGAACGGCGCATTACGCTTGAGGGTGTTGATCTGCGCCGGGGTCAGTACAGCGCCAGCCTTGTCGGCATCCGCCTGCTTCAGCACGCCCGGCAGCAGTGGGGCGGCGCCGGTACCGCTCCCCGGTCCACCACCGGAGTTGATGTTGATCGCCGGCCCGCTCATGGTCACGCCGCCGCCATCGATCTTGATGAAGCTGCCCCCACCGACCAGCGTCAGCTCAGCCCCGGCCTCTAGCACCACCTTCATCCCGCTGCTCAGGTGAATTTCCTGGCCGGCGTCGATGAACTGCCCGGTGCCGATCTTGATGTGCTGGTTCACGCCCACGGTCAGGTGGTCGTTGGCGCGGGCTTCGACTTTGCGGTCTTCGTAAACGGTGTGGTGTTCTTCGGCTTTGAATTCCGTGTAGCTGTTTTTTTCCACGACGTCGTGGCGTTCGTTGCCGACGCGGATTTTCTGGTCGTGTTCGATGTTTTCGTCCCAGTCGCGCTGGGCGTGCAGGAAGATCTGTTCCTGGCCTTTCTTGTCTTCGATGCGCAGTTCGTTGAAACCGCCACCGCCCATCGAGCTCAGGGTCTTGAAGGTAGTACGCGTCTTGTTCGCCGGCAGGGCGTAGGGGACGGTGTTTTCCTTGTGGTACAGGCAGCCGCTGATCAGCGGCTGGTCGGGGTCGCCTTCGAGGAAGGTGACCAGCACTTCCATGCCGATGCGCGGGATCGCGATGCCGCCGTACTGGGCGCCGGCCCAGGCGGAGGACACGCGCAGCCAGCAGCTGGTCTTGTCGTCGG
>NZ_RRZJ01000055.1:0-7241 GCF_004368175.1 Pseudomonas sp. CH235 | reverse complement strand
GGATTGATCCGGGGGCATCGCCTACGGTTTGCTTCGCTGCACCTCCTCTCGATGCATGCGGCTGCGCCGCACGGTCGCTGCGCTCCCACCCCCGGATCAATCCCTCCACTCAGCCTGCCGACGGGCCTTGAGATCAAAAGCTTTACTCGAGCTAACGCTCATTGTGGTGAGTGGTGGGGGGAGGGTTGAAGGGGGAGTGGTGAGTGGTTTGGTTGTTGGGTTGTTGGGTTGTTTTCACCTTCTACACTGGTAGCACGGCTTGTTCTTTCGGCCTCAGACAACCACCACCGAAGGAGTCTGTTCCATGGCAGATAGAAAATGCGATTGTCCGGGATGTCGTTGCACGATCAAGGAGGGTGAGCATTCTTATGTGGCGCACGGGAAGCATTATTGCTGTGAGGCCTGTGCGCATCATCACAAGAGTGGTGAGGAGTGTTCGGGCAAGGGGTGTCAGTGTGCGCATCCCAAGTAATCTCGGGTATTGAAAAAAGTGGAGCCTAGTCGGGCTCCACTTCCAGTTTCAGGCTGTCGTCGTCCAGGCGTTCGGTGTGGCGGACGTTGCCTTGCAGGCGGCGGCCTTCGACGTTGACGACGATGGTTTTGGCCTTTTCGAGGTCTTCCGGCAAGGGGGCCGGGACGCGCAGGGCGAAGCGGTAGGGGTCGTTTTCGACGGGTTCCAGGCCAACCGGGCAGTCGACGCTTTTGGTGATGCGGCCAAAGAGGGTGTCCAGGCCGTAGTCCAGGTGCGCGGGGCTGTTGATGGTTGTCATGTGTAATCCCCCGAAATAGTCCCCGCCTGCGCGCAAGCTTAGCTGGCCGGTCGCCATGTGACGTTTTCCACGCCGAATTTTTCTGCCATCGGCTTGCTGGTCTTTTGCACTTTCTCCCGGCCGAAACGCGGGATGCGGCCGACCCCTGCGTCGCAGCTTGCCCAGTGCCACGCCTCGGTGTTGTCCATTTTGTCCGAGCGGATAATGAACGACTTTGGCGCGCCGTGAAGGGTGTAATCGATGACGTACAGTTTTGCGTTGTTCATAAAGCCCATCTTCCTCCCTGTGGTAATAGAAGGATCGCTGGGCTCCGGGAAAATTCACTCGGATTGTCCGACGGTATCTATCAATGGCAAGGGACGAGGCGCACTGGTTACCATGGCGCTCTCACCAACCCCGATGAATGCTCGCCATGGCCCTCGCTGCACCCCCCGATCTGAGTGATACCGATGTGCCGGTGCAACCGCTGGCGCGTACGTATCCGCGTGGTCTGTTCATCGAGCCGCATGAGCATGTCTGGGGGCAGTTGCTGTATGCGATGAGCGGGGTGATGTGGGTCGAGACGCCCCACGAGGCGCTGGTGGTGCCGCCGCAGCGGGCGGTGTGGTTGCCGCCGGGGGTGCCGCACGGGATTCGGGTGGTGTCGGATTTGCAGATGCGCAATATCTACCTGCGCCCGGCGTTGGCGGCAACGCTGGATGAGACGGTGCAGGTGATCGAGGTCGGCGGGCTGCTGCGCGAGTTGATTGTCGGTCTGGTGGCGCAGGGCGACAGCGGTGATGCCGAGTATTACGAGGCATTGGTCGGGCTGGCGCTGCTGGAGCTGAAACGTGCAAGGCGTTCACAGCTGAAGATCCCGCTGCCGGACGATGCCGACCGGCGGCTGATGAGCCTGTGTCAGGCGGTGATGGCCGCGCCGTCGCTGGACATTCCTTTTGAGCAACATGCCGAAAACGCCGGGGCCAGCGTGAGAACGCTCGCGCGGTTGTTCAAGGATGGGTTGGGCATGGGCTTCGCCGAGTGGCGGCGGCAGGTGCAGTTGGCGACGGCAGTGGCGGAGTTGATCCAGGGTGTGCCGGTCAGCGCGATTGCCCGTGAGCTGGGTTATTCGCCGAGCAGTTTCAGCGACATGTTCCGCCGGGAGCTGGGTGTCGCCCCTTCGCAATTCGATAGCGGGCCGCTTGCCGGCTGATTTGGCCGAAATTCAGAAGTCCTTGGCCGATGCCGGTCGCAGCCTTTCCCTAGACTTTGCCCATTCCCTTTGTGTGGCGGAGTGATCCCATGAATTACCTGATTTCACTGGGCGTCGGTCTGGGTGTCGGCCTGCTGTATGGCGCGCTGGATGTCCGTTCTCCGGCGCCGCCGACCATTGCGCTGGTGGGCCTGCTGGGCATGCTGGCGGGCGAGCAGTTGTGGCCGATGGGCCGGCAACTGGTCAGTGGCTGGCTGTCCTGAATCCTGTCTTTTTCCTTCGGTGGAGATTTCCATGAAAGCACTGCAATTCGATAAAACCGGCGACCTGTCGTCCCTGCGCTTCGTCGAGGTGCCGACGCCGGTGCCGGACGCTGACGAGGTGCTGGTGCAGATCAGGGCTGCCGGCCTCAATCCCAGCGACGTCAAGAACGTGCTCGGGCGTTTCCCGTACACCACGCTGCCGCGTATTCCCGGTCGGGACTTTGCCGGTGTGGTGGTCGAAGGGCCGCAGGCGTTGATCGGTCAGGAGGTCTGGGGCACCGGGCGTGAGCTGGGTTTCTTCGCCGATGGCTCCCATGCGCAGTTCGTCAAACTGCCGGCCAGTGGCGTGGCGCATAAACCTTCGCACCTGAGTTTCACCCAGGCCGCCAGCCTCGGTGTGCCGTACACCACGGCGTGGGATGCGTTGGAGCGCAGCCTGGTCAGTGCCGAAACCCGTTTGCTGGTGATCGGCGGCGGGGCGGTGGCGACGGCGGCGCTGGCGTTGGCCAAGGTGCGCGGCGCGCAGTTGCTGGCGGCGGCGCGGCGGCCGGAGCAGGTCAAGGACTTGCAGGCGCAGGGTTATCAGACGATTCAGCTGGATAAACCCGAGGATCTGGGTGCGCAGGTCAACGCGGTGTATCGCGGCGGTGCCGACGTGATCTTCGACACCACCGGGTTCTGGCTGCCAGCGTCGGTGCCGGCGTTGGCACCGTTCGGGCGGATCGCGATCATCGCTGCGCCAGTCGATGGGCATGTGCAGTTGCCGGCGCTGGCGCTGTATCGCAAGGGCGGTTCGGTGGTCGGCATCAACTCGTTGCTGTATGGCGTTGAAGCCTGTGCGGCGATGCTCGAGCAGTTCGGCCGGTTCTTCGACGAAGACCTGCTGCCACTGCCGCAAGGGCTGGTGGAAGCCCCGCTGGCCGAAGGGCTGGCGCGGTATGCCGATGTGAATCAGGGCAGTGGCGACAAGGTCATCCTGATTCCCTGAGCGACACCAATGCATTAGATCGTTCCCACGCTTTGCGTGGGAATGCCTCAATGGACGCTCTGCGTCCGCTCTTTGGGACGCGGAGCGTCCCGGGCTGCATTCCCACGCAGAGCGTGGGAACGATCAGTCGATCAATCGATCAGGCTGCAGCGGACGCCTCAGTCTTCACTTCCAGATTATCCAGCACCCGATTCACCGCCAGCTCACCCAGCATGATCAGTTGCGCAATCCCCGACAGCACATGCCGCTGCGGGCCATCCACCAGCCCGGCGAAGTCATTGGCCATCACCTTGGCCGAGGTCAGAGTTTCGCAGGCGTCGGCCAGCAGTTCTTCGTTGTCGATGCCGGGGGCGATGAGGTAGCGGGTGTTGTGTTTGAGCAGGGGTTTTCGGGGGAGCAGTGGATTGAGATAGTGATCGAGGGCGCGTTCGGCGGCTTCGTGGAATTTCTTGGAGTCGAGGGTTTCGTAGGGCGAGGTGGGGTCGGTTTCGGGTGGATTGGGTGTGGGTTTGATCATGGTGAAGCTCCTATAAGAGTGGAGCCGCCCGGAGCTGTCGCTAAACAGGAAGGTGGCGGCTGTACGCAGGTTAGCGAACCGGTTATAGGCACCCGGCAGACCCGAGGGTCTCCCGCATACAGCCACCATAGCGGAGTTGCAGACGATGAGCCTGCGACAAAGCATGGAGCGCTGATGCACCTATTTATGATTCGAGTCGCTAAACCCGATCGCTGTTTTTCAGCGACCGCCAAACAATAGAACCCGCCCCCAAGGCGCACAAGCCGGCGGATTCTGGCGGATGCGTAGGCAAATGCGCAAGGTCGCGTGGCTTTGCGGACATAATCTTCAACACTCTTCAACACTGCGTTGATTTGTGCCCGAAACGACAAAACCCGCCGTCCCGATCAAACGGGGCGGCGGGTTTGTATACCTGATGCGCTGTATTGTTCTGTAGGCGTCAACGCGAGCAGTCTCGCCAGTATGTTCAGCCTTGAAAGGGGCGGGATCAGAACTGATACCCGACCCCCGCGTAATACCCCCAGCCATTGGAACGTGCACGGAAATTACCGTCGCCGAAGTTCAGCTCGCTGCCGTCCTCCCAGTTGCCGCCGTTGTGGAAGTAACGGCCGACCAAAGTGAAGCGCAAGTGGGTGAACGAGTACAGCAACACGTTGGTCGCCACCGTGGCATTGGCGGTGCGCGCCGGGTTGTCCTTGTGGATGTCCGAGCCGAAATCGAAGTTGGTGAAGCCGATGTAGGTCAGCGAGGCGCCGTTGCTGAATTTGTCGATCGGCACGATGTACTTGAGTTGCGCGCGGTAGCCGTCCCACGAATATTCGTTGCTGGCGCCGTAGTTTTCCCACTGGTAACGCCCGTACAGGTTGGCCGACAGATTGACCCGCGAGTGGGTGTCGATGTCGGTGCCGAAACCGCTGTACAGCGTGTTGGCGCGGTTCTCTTTACGGCTGCCGTGGTCGTAGATCCAGTCGAACGCCACGTACCATTCCTTGAACGGCCCGATGGCCAGGCTGCGGCCGGCGAGGTAGTCGATGGAGATGCGCGGCTCGTGCTCCATGAACACCGGCGAGCCGTGATCCCACACGCCTTTGTCGTGGCTGTTGCCGATGTTGAAGATCTTCGGAATGTCGATGTAGCCGTACAGTTCGAACGGCCCCTTGCGCCCGAAGTACTCGTATTCCAGGTAGATGTCGTCGGCCGGTTGCGGGCCGAAGCTGATGTCCTTGCTGCCGATCAGCATCAGGTCCTGGTTGTACCAGTCCGACAGGTACGCGCCTTTTTTCGGCGGGCTGGCTTCGGCGCTGAGGGCTTCACCCTGGGCGGATTCATCGGGCAGGGCGGTTTGCGCCATCGCGGAGTGACTGAGAACTCCGGTAACGCCGGCCAGTAGCAGGGAAACAGCAAAGGTGCGCACACCGCGACGACGGTGGCAGGAGAAAACGTGCATTCAAAGTCCTTTTTGCGGATCAAGGCCCGGAATCATGGGGGCTGTACGGTTTTGTAACGAAAAGGCAGTCAACAGCGACTCGCAAACGTTTGCACAAGCCGTACCAGTTTCTCAAGTGGCTGAAAAATCGATTGATTCGCGGGTATACCTGGCGACTCGGTCAACTCCGCTCAAAAACGCCTGAAATAGCCCTCAAGTCCTTGCTCAGAACGGCCGGAAGTATCGACGCAGGGCCTTATCGCACAAAAGTATTAACACTATTTAACCGGTGCCCCATCGCAGGGCTTCAACTAGCGTGTGTCTGGAATGGGACGGTTTATCTGATGACCGTCATACGCTTGATACGCGTGTTGGATCTTGCCGCAGTTGCACGCCTTCAAGGACGAAATCGGCCACGAAAGGAGTAACCCGTGGAAGCAAGGTTTGGTGTCGCCCTCGTTTCGCGTTTTTCCCCACTGTCCCTTGCTGTGCATCTGAGCGTCGCCGGACTCTTGTTCGGTGGTGTCAGCGAGCAGGCGTTCGCCACCTGCTCGGCGGCGGGCTCCACGATTACCTGTTCGGGCGTCCCGACCCTGCCGCTGTTTCTCAATGACTACAGCAGTGCCACCAGCGGCCTGACGGTCAACGTCAACTCGGGCGCGCAGATGAATGCGACGCTGGGCGGCAAGGTCATCAACCTGACCGGGGCCAATATCACCCTGAACAACTCCGGCACCGTCGACCCGGCCTTGCTGGGCCTGGTGTCGATCCTCAGTGGCGGTGCATTCATCGGCACCGGCGCGACCAGCACGGTCAGCGTGGTCAACAATGCCAGCGGGATCATGCGTGGCACGGGGATGTTGCTCGGCCTCAACCTGACCAGCATTGACGGCCTGGCTATCGGCGTGAACAACGCGGCGGCGGGTACCACGACCATTACCAACAACGGCACCATTACATCCACAGGGCTGTCGGTCGGCGGCATCACCCTGGCCGATACCCCGGTGGTCGGGGTGTATGGCGGCTCGCAAGTCAACATGACCAACAGTGCCAGCGGCACGATCAACGGCCGGATTGCGTTCGAGACGTCGGCAGCAGGCAACACCTTCACCAACGCCGGTAACATCACTGGCGGCTTGTCGATGGGTGCCGGCAGCACCAACACCTTCTACGCGATCACCGGTTCCAGCGTTAACGTCGGCGACGGCGTGCAAGTGTCCGTCGGCCTCGGTGGCCTGGTCGGCATCAACCTGACCTTCGCCCCGACCGGCACCATTGATGGCGGCGCGGGGGGCACCAACACGCTGATCCTGCAAAACCCGATCGGCGTCGGTGGTGGCGTCACCGGGACCGGCACTGCGTCCAGCGCGACCTACGTCAACTTCAACAACCTGACCCTCAACAGCGGCACCTGGACCTTGCAGGGGCCGTTGGTCAGCGGGGCGACAACACTCAATGGCGGTGTCGCGCAATTCAACGACAACGCCGCGTTCGGCAGCGGTGTGCTGACGTCCAACGGCGGGATCCTCCAGGCCAGCAACGCGGGACTGTCGCTGGCCAACCAGATCAATCTGGGCGCGAGCGGCCTGACCCTGCAGGGCATTAACGGCACGACCCTCAACGGCGTGATTTCCGGTACTGGCGGCCTGACCAAGATCGGCAGCGGTCAGCTCAACCTCAACGGCATCAACACTTACACCGGCAACACTGTGCTCAACGGCGGCACAGTGCTAGTGGGTAATAACTCGGCATTCAGCACTGGCGGCATTACGGTCGGCGGCGCTTCGAGCATCTCGGCAACGACGCCGATTTCGCTGGCCAACGCGATCACGCTCAACAGCACCCTGACCGCAACCGGCACCGGAGCGCTGACCCTGGGCGGGGTGATCAGCGGTGCCAGCAACCTGACCAAGACCGGCAGCGGCAGCCTGACCCTCAACGGCGTCAACACCTACACCGGGAACACCAGCCTCAACGACGGCAGCTTGCGCGTCGGGAACAACAACGCCCTGGGCACCGGTGTCCTCAACACCAGCAACGGTACCAGTCTCGACAGCACCGGCAACGTGACGCTGGCCAACAACG
>NZ_RRZJ01000054.1:0-14170 GCF_004368175.1 Pseudomonas sp. CH235 | reverse complement strand
GTACCTTTGCAACTTCTGTTTAGGCAGGCTTGAGCGCGGTGCCAACCGCGTATCAAGCCTGTAAAAGGTGTAAACGATGTCCCCGGTCTAATGTGTAAAGGATGTACCGGTCTCTACAGTGAGGGCCAGCGGTCGACACGGAATCCATGAGCATTCAAGATCCCAACCGCGCCCACCCCGCCACCAGCTGCGCACTGATACTCACCCCGCCACAAACTATGACCACCACATCATTCGCCCCCGCCAACGCCGGATGGTCGAGGTACGCCACCGCCAGCGAAACCCCGCACGCCGGCTCCACCAACTGCCGCAGATCACTGGCATAACGCACCACGCCCATGATCGCGTCGTCATCTGACAGCACCAGACACTCATGATCGAACTCGCCGATATGCTCTACCGGCCAAGCCGCCACCTGGGCGGCGCCGAGGGAGGTGGCGACGCTGTCGATACGGCTCAGACGCACCGGATGGCCAGCCTGGACGGCGGCGGCGAACGAGGCGGCGCCTGCGGTTTCGCAGGTGACGATGCGGCAGTCGCGGCGGTCGTGGCGCAGCAGCCCGGTGAGAATTCCCGCCAGCAAACCACCGCCGCCGACCGACGTGACCACAGTATCGACCTGCGGGCAGTCGTCGAGGATTTCGTCGACCATCGTGCTGTGCCCTTCCCACAGTACCGGGTGGTCGAAGGCCGGCACGTATTCGGTGTCTGCCGCGCTGGCCAGTTCCCGCGCTCGCTGGTTGGCCTCGTCCCAGACTTTGCCGTGGACGATAACCTCCGCGCCGGTGCGGCGAATACGCGCGCGGGTCGCTTCGGGCGTTGTGTGCGGCACCACGATGCAGGCTTGCAGGCCCAGGCTGACGGCGGCCACCGCCGTGGCCAGTCCGGCATTGCCGCCGGACGGACACACGACCTTGGGCTTGCCCTGCGCCGCTGCCTGACTGCACAACAAGCCCATGCCACGCAGCTTGAACGAGCCGCACGGTTGCAGGTTTTCCAGCTTCAGCCAGATGCGCCGGGAAGCGGTCGACAGGGTCGGATGGAGGATCAGCGGCGTGCGGATGTGCAGCATGGCGGACTCCCGAAGCGGCGGCTCGGATGATCGGAACGTCTCTGCCTGAAGTTTAGTCCACGCCCCTGCCACCAGCTAAACGCCGGGGATCGTGCCGGGATCTACACTGAACGGAACAGCCGTGAGGTGCTTATGAAAATGTCTGCGCAAATGACCGTGGTCGCAGTGCTCGCCACCCTCGCCTATCTGGGCCTGGCGATGTGGGGCATCGGTGGCGTGGCGGTGTTCTTTTCTCACGGCGCTCTGGTCGTGGTGGCACTGGCCACGCTGGCCATGGTGGTGGCTTCGCTCTTTACGGAAGTGAACCTGAGTACCGGCGAACGCGAGGACCGGGCCAATCGCTGGGTGATTCCGGCGTTTGCCGTGATCGGACTGGTCAGTGCCTTTCTGCCGGCTTACTGCGACCGCATCGGTTTCTGGACCATCGGCCGCGAAGGTACCCGTTGGCTGGGCGCGTTGCTGTTTATCGTTGGGGGTGGATTGCGCTTGTGGCCGGTGTTTGTGCTCGGCCATCGGTTCAGCGGGCTGGTGGCGATTCAGCCGGGGCACCGGTTGGTCACCGAAGGCATCTACCGGCATCTGCGCAACCCCAGTTATCTGGGGCTGGTGATCAATGCGATCGGTTGGGCGCTGGCGTTTCGCTCGGTGGTCGGCCTGTTGCTCGCGGCGCTGACGCTGATCCCGCTGATCGCCCGCATCCACTCCGAAGAGGCCCTGCTGCGCACGCAGTTCGGTGCCGAATACGACGCCTATTGCGCCCGCAGCTGGCGCTTGGTGCCCGGAGTTTATTGACGTTGCAGGCGCAACTGGCCGTCGCTGTCGATGCTCAGCGCAATGTCGCGGTAACTGGCGATGGTCGCGTGTACGGTTTCCAGAGGATGCTGGTGAGTCGTGGTGATGATCATCAACGGCGCACCGGCGGCTTCAGCGGCCTGAATGCCGACAGTGGCGTCTTCGAAAATCAGGCAGTCCGCCGGTTCCAGGCCCAAGCGTTTGGCGGCCAGTCGATAACCGGCCGGATCCGGTTTGCCGGCGGTCACGTCTTCAGCGGTGATCATCACCGCAGGCTCCGGAATACCCGCCGCCGCCATCCGCCGCAATGCCAGATCCCGTGGCGCCGAGGTCACCATGGCCCAGCGATCCGCCGGCAACGATTTGAGAAACGCTGCCGCGCCGGGGATCTCGACGATGCCTTCGACGTCTTCGATTTCCGCCTCGGTGATGAACGCCGCTTGCGCTTCGGCGTCCACGCCCGGCAGGTTCAAACGCGTGATGGTGTCGATGGCGCGCACGCCGTGGATGGTCGGCAGGAACGTTTCGACGTTCACCCCGTGGCGCACGGCCCAGGCGGACCAGATCCGCTCGGCGGCGGCGATGGAGTTGAGGACGGTGCCGTCCATGTCGAACAGGAACGCGCCGAACGCGCGGTTGAAAACAGCATCGTGAGAAGACAAAAGATCACTTCCTCGCAAGGGGCCGGGCAACGATGCCCGGCAATGTAGCACTTGCGGGACGCTTCAGTGCAGACGCGGCGCCTTGGATTTGAACGCACCGTCAACACAGTCGAGCAACTGGCCGATGGCCCACGGCTTCTTGATGAACGCCACCGGATGCTTCACGCCCGAGGTTTCCGGCGTTTCATAACCGGACATGACCATCACCGGTTTGTCCGGCCAGCGCTCGCCGACCAGATTGGCCAGGTCCGCCCCGTTGAGGGTGCCGGGCATGGTGATGTCGGTGAGCAGCAGCGCGACTTCCGGCGCGTGCTCTTCCAGGTATTGCGAAGCCGCATCGGCACTGGTCTGCGGTTCGACCTTGAAACCTTCCTCCTGAAGAATTTCGCACAGAAACTCCAGAATCAACGGATCGTCCTCGACTACCAGAATCAATCCGCCAGGAAGGTGCGCGCTCGACGTCGAAATTGGACACATGAACTGGCACTCCCTGAATTGCATGAACGATTTAGCGGCTTGAATCCGCTGCTTATCAGGTATGAGCAGCACCTTCTACAGAAATTCATTTTTGATACAGGTCTTTTCGATAACACTGGGTCAACGGGCAGTCGCCGCCGCGTAATTGCGGTTAAAATGCGCGCCCTTTTGCTGGCCGATCCTGATTGATGAACCCTCAAGCCCTCGCCGTTCTCCACGCCCACCTGCTCACCGCGCTGACGTCGGCACCCGCCGAAACCCGGCGCCTGTTCCATGGGCGCGGGCGTTGCTGGCTGGGGCTGGAGCAAGTCACCGTGGACTGGCTGCAAGGCGTCGTGCTGGTGTCGCTGTTCAAGGAGCCCGAGGCTTCGCAGCTGGACGACCTCAAGCGCCTGCTGCTGGAAATCACCGGTTCGGAGCCATGGCAGCAGTCCGGCGCCCACACTTTGTTGATCCAGCACCGTTACCTGCCGCAGAGCACCGCCGAATGGGTATTGGGTGAAGAGATCGACGAAATGACCATCGTCGAGGGCGGGCTGAAATATCGGGTGGATCTGGGCCGCAAGCAGAACACCGGGCTGTTCCTCGACATGCGCTACGGCCGCAACTGGGTGCGCGAACAGGCGGCGGGCAAACGGGTACTGAACCTGTTCGCCTACACCTGCGGCTTTTCGGTGGCGGCCATCGAGGGCGGCGCCAGCCATGTGGTCAACCTCGACATGTCCCGCGCCGCGCTGAGCCGGGGCCGCGACAATCACCGGCTGAACGGGCATGACCTGAGCAAGGTGAGTTTCCTCGGCCACGACCTGTTCAAGTCCTGGGGCAAGGTGATCAACAGCGGCCCTTATGATCTGGTGATCATCGACCCGCCGTCGTTTCAGAAAGGCAGTTTTCTGCTGACCAAGGATTACCAGCGCGTGCTGCGTCGTCTGCCGGAATTGCTGACTGCCCAAGGCAGCGTGCTGGCGTGCATGAACGACCCTTCGTTCGGCTCCGACTTCCTGATCGACGGCGTGACCCAGGAAGCGCCGAGCCTGCGCTTCGAGCAGCGGCTGGAAAATCCGCCGGAGTTTCCGGATATCGACCCGGAAAGCGGTCTGAAGGCGCTGCTGTTCAAGCAGATCGGCTGACCCGCTCAGCGCGGCCGCAACACCAGCGCAAACAACTCGCCATGCCCGGTGACGTTGAGCTTGTGATAGAGATTGCGCCGGTGCACCTTCACGGTCTCCGGCGAAATGTTCATGTGCTGGGCGATGGCCTTGCTGGAAAAGCCCTGGAGAATCAGACGCGCCGTATCGATCTCGCGCGCGGTCAGACGGGCGTCGAAGCGGTCGAGCAGCGCCGCAATATCGCCGACCGGCGCCTCGACCGCCGCACCTTGCGGCGGCATCAACTGCACATGCCGACGCATCGCTGACAGCACCCAATCCCGCACGCAGAGCAGGCGCCCCTGCTCCTGCAAACTGAACGCCGTCGAACGGCCCATCGACAATCCGAGCACGCCGTCGTCGAGGTTGACCAGAAATTGCAGCTCATCTGCGCCGACCACCGAGCGGAAGTAACTCTGGTAGTACTCGCTGTGCAGAAACTGGTCCGGCGCAACCGACGCGAGGCTGTGCAAACCATCGGCGATCCCGGCGCAGGCGGCCTGATAGAACGGATCGAGCAGGTACATGCCGGCACAGTAACCGGCCAGTTCTTCCTGCTCGTCGGCGCGACCCTGGCTGTCGAAGTCGATCAGCAATTGCGGCGGGCGCCCCGTCTGCATCACCGCCACCAGCGCATTGTCCAACGGCACCAGCAACCGCAGCGTATCGACCAGCGCCCGCCAGAAACCGTCCTGACCGACCGTGGCGAACACCCGCGCCAGGCTCTGGTGCACCGGCAATTCCTGCAGCAACGCGTCCACGCTCTACCCCTTTTGAGTAACCCATGATGGGAATGGGTGCGGCGCGGCCCGCCCGATAGGCTGACCACTCCTGTTCATCACCGGCCTGCCAACAGGCCAGGAGTGCCGCATCATGCGTGGTCATCGTGGGTATATCAACCTGGGTCTGATGGGCATTTTGTCCGCGGCGCTGAGTGCGCAGGCAGCCGATGCGCCGAGCGTGCATGTCTATAACTGGTACGACTACATCGGCCCGAACACCCTGCATGATTTCAAGCGTGACAGCGGTATCGAACCGGTCTACGACACCTTCGACAGCGCCGAAGTCCTGGAAGGCAAACTGATGACCAGCCGCAGCGGCTACGACGTGGTGGTGGCGAGCAATTTCAGCCTGCCGACCCTGATCAAGGCCGGCGCCCTCGCCCCGCTGCCCCGCGACCAACTGCCCGGCTGGAAGAACCTCGACAACGACCTGCTGAACAAACTGGCCAATAACGACCCCGGCAACCAGTACGCCGTACCTTATCTGTGGGGCACCAACGGCATCGGCTACAACGTCGACAAGGTGCGCGCCGTGCTGGGCGACAAGGCCCCGGTGGATTCGTGGGACCTGGTGTTCAAGGAAGAGAACCTGGCCAAGCTCGGCGAATGCGGTGTGGCGATGCTCGATTCGCCGTCGGAAATGCTCCCGGTCGCGCTGCATTATCTCGGCCTGCCGCCGAACAGCACCAACGCCGAGGACTATCAGAAAGCCGAAGCGCTGCTGCTGAAACTGCGCCCGCACATTGCCTACTTCAACTCCTCGAAATTCATCAGTGATCTGTCCAACGGCAACATCTGCGTGGCGGTCGGCTGGTCCGGCGCGATGCTCGAAGCCAGGACCACCGCCGAGCAGGCCGGCAACGGCGTGAAGATTCAGTACAGCCTGCCGAAGGAAGGTGCGCCGGTGTGGTTCGACACACTGGTCTTGCTCAAGGACGCACCGCATCCGGCTCAGGGTCTCGCGTTCATCGACTACCTGCTGCGGCCCGATGTGATTGCGCCGGTCAGCGATCACCTGTCCTACCCCAACGGCAATCGCGCCGCCACGGCGCTGGTTGCCCAGGCCACCCGCGACAATCCTGCGGTGTACCCGTCAGCCACGGCGATGGCCACGTTGTACACCCTCGAACCCTTGCCCAAAGCCACCGAACGGGTGCGTACGCGGGTGTGGAGCAAGGTCAAGAACGGTCAATAAAAGCCCTCGAATCACTGCCTTCAACAGAGAGAACATCAATGAAACCACGTGCCCGCGATCTCCATATCCGCATCGGTCAAATGCAACCCGGCCCGCTCAACGCCATCACCGACGTACCCGGCGTACGGGTCGGCCACAGCAACGTGCGCGGCCGCAGCGCCAGCGGTCGTGACATTTGCAGTGGCGTTACCCTGATCGAACCACGCGCCGGTTCGACCAACGCACAACCGTGTTTCGCCGGCGTCCACGTACTCAACGGCAACGGTGACGCCACAGGACTGGAGTGGATTCGCGAAGCCGGCCTGCTGACCAGTCCGATCGCCTTCACCAACACTCACAGCCTCGGCGTGGTGCGCGATGCCTTGATCGAACTGGATCGCGCGCAGCAACCGGACGACGGTCGGCTCTACTGGAACATGCCGGTGGTGCTGGAAACCTTCGATGGCTTGCTCAACGACATCAACGGCTTTCATGTGAAGCCCAAGCATGTGGCCGAAGCGATGAGCAATGCCGTTGACGGCCCGGTGCAGGAAGGCGCGGTGGGCGGTGGCAGCGGCATGATCTGTCATGAATTCAAGGGCGGGATCGGCACCGCATCACGCCGCTTGAGCAAGGCTCAGGGTGGCTGGACAGTGGGTGCCATCGTCCAGGCCAACCACGGGATTCGCAGCGAATTGCGGGTCGATGGCTACCCGGTCGGGCGATATATGGAACAGGTGGATTCGCCGTTCCTGCGCGCTTCGTTGCCACATCCGGGCATGGGCTCGATCGTAGTGGCCCTCGCCACCGATGCACCGCTGTTACCGCATCAATGCACGCGACTGGCGCAACGGGCGAGCCTCGGTCTGGCGCGTACTGGCGGTGGCAATGAGGATCATAGCGGCGACATCTTCATCGCCTTCGCCACCGGCAACGGTCATATCCCGCCCGCCGCTTACGAAGGCAAAGGCGCGTCGACTTGCGACGGCTTGCAGATGGTGAACAACGATCACATCAGCGAGTTGTTCCTGGCGGCGACCGAGGCGGTTGAAGAGGCGATCATCAACGCCCTGCTGGCCAGCGACAGCACCGAAGGCAACGGGCATTCGGTGCCGGGGCTGGATGCCGGGACCCTGCTCGCAGCTCTCGAAAAAGCCGGCTGGCCGGGCGCTCGCTGACATTCAGCGGAACAACCCAAGTCCGAGTTCGCGCGCCGCCTGCAACTGCATCGCCGGATCGCTCGACTCGGACTCCAGCAACAATGCCGAGCCCGCCACCGTCGCCCCGCAGTAATCGAAAATCCCGTGATCGATCTGCGTCTTCATCGCCGCGCCGTAGCCGTGGCGCTCGTAAGTGCGCACATCCGCTCCGCCGAGTCCGACCAGGTGTACGCGCAATCGTCCAAGTTTTTTCAGCGTCTTGTCGCCGTCGAAATCGTACGCCCAGCCATTGCTGAACACCCGGTCGATCCAGCCCTTGAGCAGCGCCGGCATCGACCACCAGAACACCGGATAAACCAGCACCAGCGCATCGGCTCGGTCGATGCGCGCCTGCTCGTCCAGTACGTCTTGCGGTGGCGCGGATTCGCGGTGATGCACCGCCCAGTCGGCCACGCCAAAGCGCGGATCAAATTCTTCGGCGTGCAGGTCGGCGATTTCGAAGGTGTTGGAGGGATCGCTTTCCGACAGGCCTTTGGCAATCTGCTGCGCCAACGCGTGGGTCAGCGAACGTGGATCATCGTGATCGACAACAATCAATGCGTGCATGGGGAAATCTCCGGTTGGTGATTGCTGACCAAGGGCTTACCCTTGCGAAAAGCTACGATTGGTAATCTACTACTAGTAAGTTATCTTCAGTAAGTTACGTTTGGTATATAAGCGATGTCAACCACTGAAATCCCAGAACCCGCACAACCCCGTCGACGCCTGTCACGGGAAGACCGCCAGCGCCAGTTGCTCGACATGGCTTGGCAACTGATTCGCGAAGAAGGCACCGATGCCCTGACCCTCGGCTATCTGGCGGAAAAGGCCGGCGTGACCAAACCGGTGGTCTACGACCATTTCACCACCCGCGCCGGTCTGCTCGCAGCGCTGTATCAGGATTTCGACCGACGCCAGACGGCGGTGATGGACGCAGCACTGGCCAATGCCGAAGCGACCTTGAGCGGCACTGCGACGGTGATTGCCACGGCGTATGTCGATTGCGTGCTGACCCAGGGCAACGAGATTCCGGGAGTGATTGCCGCCTTGGCGAGCACGCCGGATTTGGAGAGGATCAAGCGCGAATACGAGGCGATCTTTCTGGAGAAGTGCCGCAGCGTGCTCTCGCCTTTCGCTGACGGCGCAGAGATCGGTCAGGCAGGATTACGTGCCATGCTCGGCGCCGCCGAAGCCTTGTCACAAGCGGCGGCCACCAGCGAAATCAGCGCCGAACAGGCCCGTGACGAGCTGTTGGCAACCATCATTGCGATGGTCGAAAGAGCCGCCGCACGCGCTACCCAGGCAGGTGACTGACGGTACTTGAGCGCATCAGCCCACCTTCCTACGATGGAACTACGCAGTCGCTTGGTCCGCCAAGCCGTTGCGTAGGTGCGGGTGCTCTGAACCCCAATCAAGCCCGCACCTGGCTTCATGCGCATCTTGAGCCTCGCGGGCTCTACTTCCTCCCCATCAAAGAGTCTTGAGGCTCTTTTTTTGTCTCTGAAAATCAGCGTTCGGGTTCGCGGCGGATCGAACGCCACGTGGCCTGGGCCAGCAATTCGCGATAAGCCTTCGGACTGCCCTGCACTCGCCCGGACAACCACGCGCGGCAATAGCTGTCGGCCTGCCCGACGATCAGTGACGGCAGCAGTTCGGCGGGGCATTCATTGAGTTCAGCCGCACGCCCCGACTCGGCCAGCCAGTTACGCAGGCCAAGGTTGCGGGTCTTGTTGCGCTCGGCCAGTTCATCCTTGTGCGGCCCCCGGGTCACGGCATAACGCGCGTGATACTGGAACCGCGCCCATTCCGGTTGGTTCTCGACCCAATCCACATAGCTGTAGACCAACGCCTGCACGCCCTCTTCGGTGGTCGTCGCGTCAGCCAGATAGGCGTCGCGCAGGCGCGCCTGATCCTCCAGCGCGGTGAAGAACAGCGCGGCCACCAGCCCTTCCTTGTTGCCGAAATGGTGGTAGATCGCCCCGACACTGGTGTCGCACTCGGCACGGATCATTTCGATGGTAGTGGCCTCGATGCCCTGCTCGTTGAAGAGGCGCAGGGCCTTGCGAAAGATGTCGCGCTTGAGTTCGGCGCGGCGGCCGGGGTAGCTGCGTTCGAGTAGATCTGCGGTGTCCATGAGCCTTGAAAATCCGGGTAAAGGGCACATCCGTGCCGATGATCGAAACACGCACAGGTTGACAGATTTCCCGCGGACAGAATACCGTTCCGTTACAGAACAATATTCTGTAACGGAACATGATTCTGTAAATCCATTTACTGCGAGGCTTCATCCATGAGTCAGTTTCTCAGCATGTTCAACAGCGTCGGTTCCCAGGCGTTCAGCCAAATGGCCTGCCAGGTCGCGCCGTACTTCAGCACCATCAATCCGCTGGTGACCGAGTTGCGGGTAGGTTCGGCGCAGGTGCAAGTGCCGTTTCGCCGCGAGATCACCAACCACCTCGGTACCGTGCACGCAATCGCCCTGTGCAACGCTGCCGAATTGGCGGCCGGGATGATGACCGACGTGTCGATTCCCGCCGGCGCGCGCTGGATTCCAAAAGGCATGACCGTCGAATACCTGGCCAAGGCCAAGACCGACGTGACCGCCGTGGCCAACGGCGAAGGACTGGACTGGCAGACCGAAGGCGACAAGATCGTGCCGGTGGATGTCCACGACGCCGAAGGCAAGAAAGTGTTCACGGCGCGGATCACCATGAACGTGAAACTGTCCTGAAATCACCGGCACAAAAAAGCCCTTGCTGCGCTGATCGCAACAAGGGCTTTCGTCGTTTCAAAGGGAAGGGATCAGTGAACGGTCAGACGCTGACGAACAAATTCTTCGGTGCGGCGAGTGACCTGATCCAGATGCCGGTCGCGCTGTTTCTCGGCATCGAGCATTGCCCGCTTGCCGTGCTTTTGCAGCAAGTAGGTGTGGATCTGCTGCACTTCCAGCGAACGGTAGATCGGCGTCGTGTCGATAAAACCGCGCAGCCCGTTGCTGCGATAGTGCCGGGTGCTCATCAGCACCTGCGTCTCCAGTTGGCCCAGCACTTCAAAGCCCAGCGCCTCGAAATACGGCACCTTGCCGACGCTGCAGGTCAGCTCGGCATGGGGGTAACGCGCCACCATGTCCGCGATCAGCGAACGGGCTACGCCCTGACGTCGATGCCCCTCGCGCACTGCCAGATAGGCCACGTTGCACGCCTCCCAATCACCCTGCACCGGCAGGTACAACAGGAAGCCGATCACCTGCTCCGGATCATCGTCATCGGTGGCCACCAGCAGTTCCACCTCAGTGCCCTTCTCGCCGTTCAACGCCTCCAGATACAGATGCACCTCGTAGCCGACCGCGTACTGATAGACGTTGTACAACAGGTTGCTCGGGCCGAGGCCGATGGCACTGATGTCGGTCAGGTTGTCGACCACCATCTGCAGGATCTGACTGTTGACGCCTTCGGGGCATGGGGATTTGTAGTGGGTGATGCGGGGCATGGCGGGGGAACTCCGGCGGTAAAACACAAGTTGCCGGGTAGGTTGAGCGACCGGCGAACCGCGACATCATACCCTGTGCAAGCCTGACAAAAATTTCATCTGCCCGAGAACGGATCTTTCGCCGATTTGGCGTCCAATTTTTCAGCTGCGTTCATTTTCCGACGCACGCCTTGAGGAGCTGCCATGAACGTTCTGCGTTGCGCGAAAACAATGAAATGCTTGCTCGCTGCCGCGCTGGTGGCGATCACCCTGTCGGGCTGTGTCGTCGAACCGGTTCGCCCGCATCGGCCACCACCGATCGTCGAAGTGGTTCCGGTCATGCCTGCGCCGGGTTATCACTGGGTCGCCGGGCATTACCGCTGGGCCGGCAACCAATGGCGCTGGATGCCGGGACATTGGCGGGCGTATTGAGGCCCTTCACTGCGCGGGGGCAACGACCTTGAACTTGATGTCGATGTCCTTGGACACCACGGTGTCCGCCCACTCCCCCGCGCCAAGGCCGAACTCGTCGCGCTTGAGTACCAGTTCGCCGTCGAAAATGCCGATGCTGCTGTCGGGTTTGAGTTGCACCGGCACCTGCACCTCACGGGTGATGCCTTTGAGGGTGAGGTGGCCGTCGACCAGATAACGGTTGTCGCCGGCCGGGCTGAAGCGGGTCGATTCGAACACCGCCACCGGGAATTTATTGGTGTCGAACCACGCCGGTTTCACTAACTCGGTGTTGGCATCTTCACTGCCGGCGTCGATGCTGGTCAGGTCGATGTGCAGCGTGGTGCGGGCGCTGGCCAGGTTGTCGCTGTCGAAATCCAGCATCGCGTCGAACTTGCCGAAGGTGCCGTACATCTGCGAGCCCATCTGGCTGTAAGTGAAACTGATCTGGCTGGCGGTGGTGTTGACCCGGGTGTACTCCACCGCATTCGCAGCAGGGATGAAGGTCAGGCAAGACGCGGCCGCCAACAACAATCGAATCGACATGCAATGCTCCGGTGCCCGATGGGGCTCGAATGACTTAAGCAAACATCCGTCACTTGCGCCAGCCCCGCCAATGTCGACCCTAAACGCTTCGTCACACCAGCCGCTCGATCTTCTGATGCTTCCAGACCCGTGTGTAATACAGCGTCTGCAACACCAGCATCCCCAGATACGCGATCGGGAACGCCATCCACACGCCCTGCAAACCGAACTGCCCGTCCAGCCAGTAGGCCGCCGGCAACTGCACGCCGAGCACACAGATGATCGCCACGCCCACCGGCACCAGCACCGTACCGCTGGCGCGCATGATGCCGCCGATGATCGCCTGGAAACCGAAGATCAACAGGCTCCACAACATGATGTGCAACAGATGCTCGGCCATCTCCCGGGTCGAGTCTTCGGTCAGGAACAGCCCGAGCAACCAGTGCGACAACAGGTAACCCGCCAGGATCAAACCACCCGTCAGGCACACATTGATCCACAACCCGGTGCGCAGGATCGGCCCCATCCGCTCCAGCCGTCCGGCACCGATCGCCTGAGCGCCGAGGATCGACGCGGTGATCGCAATCGACAGCGCCGGAAACTGCACGTAGTTGACGATCTGCGTCACCGCGCCATAGGCCGCCGTCGCCTGCGAGCCGTGCTGGTTGACCAGCGCCAGAATCACCAGCTCCGACAGCGACAGCACGATCATCTGCACCCCGGTCGGCAGACCGATGCGCAACACCTTGCCGAGAATCGCGCCGTCCAGTCGCAGCGCCGCGAAGAACTCGCGATCCGGCGCCAGCGGATGGCCCTTGCGGATCAGGCTCCATGACAGCCACGCCATCGCCGCCAGCGTACCGGCCAGACCGGCGAACGCCGCGCTTTGAATCCCCAGTTGCGGCAAGCCGAACCAGCCGCGAATGAACGCCGGGGTCAGCGCGAGCCCGACCACGGTCGACAGCAACAGCGCCAGCATCGGCGACAGCGTGTCACTCACCCCGCGCAACAACTGGGTGAACAACACGTACACCAGCACAACCGGCAAGGTCCACATCATCACCCGGGCATAGGCCACCGCATCATCCAGCACATCCGCCGGCGTGCCCAAACCCTGCAATGCCTCACGCGCAAACACACTGCCCAGCACCGCCGCCACCAGCCCGATCAACACCCCCAGCAACAACGTCGCACCGGCAATCGCCTTGACCATATGCGACTCACGCGCCCCCCACGCCTGACCGATCAGCACCCCTGCCCCGGCGCCCAGACCGATGACCAGCGCAATGAAGAAAAAGATGATCGGAAACATCCCGGACACCGCCGCCAGCGCCTGCGTGCCGAGCATCTGGCCGATGTAGATGCTGTTGACCGTGCCCGACATCGATTGCAGGAAGTTCGACAGCACCATCGGGGCCAGGAACAGCAGGTAGGTTTTCCAGAGGGGGGATTGAGCGGGGGTTTGCATTGAGGGTCCGTCTCGGGTGGGAGCTGATGACAGAGTCTAAGGTATGCAATGCGGTTCAGGTCGTACCCGTTTGCATTAAAACTTCGTAATCTGCACCCCGACCAATCTGCAAAGCCTCTCCATCACGACAGGAAGTGAATCCCTCCCATGCGCCGTTCCCCGTTTCTGCTGAGTTGCACCTTATTGACCGCTCTGGCGACGAGCGTCCACGCCGGCCCCGCGCGCTCGCCCGAAGTGGTGCAAGGATTGGTGAACACCCTGAACGAACGCCTGAACATCGGCGACCTCGTCGCCCTGACCAAATGGGACAGCGGCAAGCCGATCCAGGACAGTCCCCGTGAGGCGCAGGTGATCGACAACGCCCGCAAGCTGGCTGCCGAACGCAAGCTCGATCCGGAAGACGTCGCGCAATTGATTGCCGCGCAGATGGAGGCCAACAAACTGGTGCAGTACGGTTTGCTCGCACAATGGCAAGCGGCCGGTGCCGCGCCGGACACGCCGCGACCGGATCTGGGCAAGCAGATTCGCCCGCGTCTGGACGAGTTGCAAACCCGTCTGCTGCAGCAATACGCCGACTTCACACCCTACCGTCACGATCCGAACTGCCCGGCGTGGCTGGCCAAGGCGCGTACCGGCCTGACCCGTGATGCGCTGCATGATCTGGCCCTGACCCGCGCCACCGGAGAGCTGTGCATTCGGCCGCTGGTGCCCTAGAACAAGGGTCCTGGCATTCATTGCTGGCGTCGATAGTCACCATCGACTCAATGAAGTTCTCTAAAAAAATCCGCGGCGTAACATCGGCTCCATACCAAACAAACAACACCCCGGAGCACACGATCATGAAACGCCAAATCCTTCTCGGCATCGCTTTCTCGGTTCTTGCAGTCAACGCTTTTGCAGCCAAACCCGCCCACACCATGATCGCCGAAGGCGGTTCGGATCGGTTGATTGAA
>NZ_RRZJ01000053.1:0-15572 GCF_004368175.1 Pseudomonas sp. CH235 | reverse complement strand
TCACGTTGGTGCAGGTGCAGTCGCCTCTGACGGCGCCGATCACGTAGGTGCTGGGGCCGTTGCCTCTGACGGTTCCGATCATGTTGGCGCTGGAGCGGTCGCCTCTGACGGTTCCGACCATGTCGGCGCCGGCGCAGTAGCTTCTGACGGTTCCGACCACGTCGGCGCCGGCGCAGTAGCCTCTGACGGCTCCGACCACGTCGGCGCAGGCGCTCTCGCCGCCGATGGCGCAGACAAGGTCGGTGCCAACCGGCTCGCCTATTCCCGCGCAGGCGTCGGCTCCGACCAGGTCGCTTCCGCCCTCATGAGCGGCAGCTATTCCGACCAGTTCAACAGCCCTCAATAACCGCTATCGGCGCAACCAGCCCACCGCTGGTTGCGCCGCACTAGCACATTTGTGCTAATCGACCACCCCGATCCCTGGCGTTATATTCCCTCGCAACCCCCGACGCTTCCCAACATTGCCGCTGTGCAGTGCGCGGGATCGTTGTGCCTGGAAAAACAACAACACCAAGGAAGAAACACCATGAAACTGCACCTCAGCCTCACCAAGATCACGGTTCTCGGTGCCCTGCTCCTCGGCGCCAGCGGTTGCCAGACCGTAAAACCTACCGAAGACAGCATGAAAGAACGTGCCCAGACGGTCATTGGCCAACCGGTCAGCAAAATCGCCAACGTCCGCAATGACAGCACCCTCACCTACTACACGGCCTACACCGCCGCCGGCGAATACAACTGCGAGCAGCCCAGCGGCGTAATCATGGCCGTCGCTAGCATGGGCATCATGACGCCTCCCCTGTCTTGCCTGCCCAAAGGCGCATCGCCGATTCCGTACCAGTAATCCGGCGCAGAAAAACCGTACCAACGCCTCGTCTCACCCGGTAAAGGATACTGCTCGATCATGAAAACACTCATCGCCACCCTCAGCCTCGCGGCCGTCGTTCTGACCGGCTGCGCCACCCCCAAGCAATGGGAAGCCACCGGCGGCAGCAAGACCGACGGCGTTGTCCAGGTCTCCTATGAACTGGGCCAGTTCGAGAGCGGACAAACCTCCGCCGCTCAAGGGTTGGCCACGGCTGAAGGCCGTTGCAAGGTCTGGGGCTACAAGAGCGCCGAAGTATCGGGCTCGGAGAAAAACATCTGCCGCACCATGGGCCAGTACAACTGCCTGCAAACCACCATCACGCAAGACTATCTGTGTAAGCGCTGACCGCTTCGGTCTGCCGGTCGCGCAGCGCACGCAAGGTCGCGCGCAGCTCGGCCGGGCGTACCGGCTTGGACAGAATGGCGATCTGCCGATCATGCAGGGCCGCCTGGATTTTTTCGATGTCATGCCCGGTGATGATCATGGCCGGGACCGCATAACCGCGCTGACGGCGAACCTCGTCGATGCACTCGATGCCGGTACTGTGCGAACCGAGGTCATAGTCGGCGACGATGATGTCGCAGTCGGTGACCAGGCCCTGCCCGCTCAGCTCGGCCTGCACAACGCAGCCCCACCGTTCGAGCAACGCCGAGGTCGCCAACAGAACGTTGCGATCATCCTCCACCAGACAAACCTTCAACCCCGTAAGTAGCCCGACTTGCCGTGCCTCCTCACGATTGACAGGCACCTGCGGCGGCGCGAGTGGCAGTCCATGCAAGGTCACCGCCGTGCCATGCCCCAGCCGTGAGCGGATCGCGACGTCGACACCGATCAATTGCCCCAGACGCCGGACAATCGACAGCCCCAGACCCACCCCTTCAACGTCCTTGTCCCGCAGTTGGCGCACCCGATAAAACTCCTCGAACACCTTGGGCAAATGCTCTTCGGCGATGCCGTTACCGCGGTCATAGATCGCGATGGCCACCCCCGCGCCGCGCTTGCGCACACCGATCAGCACCGGCCGGTGCGCGCCGTATTTGAAGCAATTGGAGAGCACGTTCTGCACCATCGTCGCGAGCAACGCCGGATCGGTGCGCACCCAGTGCTCGCAAGGCCGCAAACGCAGTTCGACACCCGCCCAGCGTGCAGCTTCGGCGTTCTGGCGGATCAGATCCGCCAGCCATTCACCCAGCTCAAGCGTCTGCAAGCGGGGCAGAATCCGCCCGTTGTCGAGGGTGTAGAGATCGAGAATCGAGCGAAACAGCTGCGACACGTTGAGCAGCGAGCGGTCGATGCTGTCCACCAGCCGCCGCTCCTCTTCGCCCAGCCGCGACTCGCGCAGGCACGCGGTAAACAACCCGATGGAGTGGATCGGCTGACGCAGGTCATGGCTGGCCTGGGCCAGAAAACGCGACCTCTCAAGGTTGGCGGCAACCGCTTCTTCCGATGCCTTGCGCGTGCGTTCCAGCAGCAAGTGCGCATACACCGGAATCACCGTGCTGGTGATCATCAGCATCAACACCATGAACGGTTGCGCCTGCCAGTACGGCGTCAACCGATAGACCGCCAGCAGCGCCAGCAACGCCAGCACCGTGGCGATCGCCAGGTAGCGCGAGCCGTAGCGCATGCCGTTACCGAGATTGACCCAGACCATGACGGCATAAATGGGCAACGCCGCCTCGCCGCCGACCACCAGCCCGAAACTGGTGCCGGTGTAATCGTGAAGCATGCCGAAAATCCGCCGCGCCGGATAATGTCCCGGCCAGCGCACGATGGCCTGGCGCAGCACGACGGAGGCCAGCAAAAACAGGGAAATGTAAGTGACCACCGGCAGATAGGTATCGAAGCGCTGGCCCGGCAGGAAACCGAGCACGGCCATGTAAACCAGCGCGATGCTGGCGATGATGATGCGCAGATTGGCCTGGTCAAGCTCGGTGTTCTTTTCGAACTTCATGGGGGAACGTCCTTGTGCAGCAGTCGTCATAAACGCACGAATCAACAGGCAATGCCTTCGCCCGATGCTAAGGTGCATGCCATGAGCAATGCAGACCCAGGGAGGGTTGCGCCATGGCGTGCCGAATCATCATAGCCGACGATCACCCGTTGTTTCGCGAAGCGTTGCTGCGCACCGTCCAGCGTCTGCTGCCCGAAGCCCTGATCGAAGAGGCCGGCGACCTCGACGCCGTGCTCGCCCTGCTGCCGGCCGGTGATGAGCCCGACACCTTGATCCTCGACCTGCGTTTTCCCGGCCTGACGTGTGTCAGCCAGCTCGCGGAACTGCGCCGGCGTTTGCCGCGAACCACCCTGATCGTGGTGTCGATGGTCGATGACGAAGCGCTGATCGGCGACGTCATGGCCGCCGGCATCGATGGTTTTATCGGCAAGAACATCGCACCCGAGGAGATGGGTCAGGCGATCCGGGCGATTCGTGAAGGTGAGGTACTGGTGAAATTCGCCCCGTCCGGCCTGCTGCCGCTGGACACCGGTACCGCCCTCACCCCGCGTCAGCAAGAGGTGCTGCGGCTGATCGCCCAAGGCAAGACCAACAAGGAAATCGCCCGTGAACTGGATATTTCGCCGTTCACGGTGCGGATTCATGTGTCGTCGTTGTTGCGGGTGCTCAACGTGCCGTCGCGGGCTGCGGCGGCAGTCAAGTATTCCGGTGCGGGCTAGCGCTGGCAGCCGAGATCAAGGATCGACCTGGGCCATCAGTTCAGGCACCGATTCCTGCCGCTTCGCATAGCGCTGCGCCAGCACCGCGCAAACCATCAACTGAATCTGATGGAACAGCATCAGCGGCAGGATCAACACGCCAATCGTGCTGCCGGCGAACAACACCTGCGCCATCGGCACACCGGTGGCCAGGCTCTTTTTCGAGCCGCAGAACAGAATGGTGATGCGGTCTTCCAGATTGAAACCGAACAGTTTGCCCAGCACTGTGGACGCCAGCAGCACAAGCGCCAGCAGGACGCAGCACGCCACGACCAGCCCCAGCAGTTCGATCACCGGAATCTGGTGCCAGATGCCCTCGTTCACCGCTTCGCTGAACGCACCGTAGACCACCAGCAGAATCGAGCCCTGATCGACGAACTTCAGCCAGTTCTTGTTGCGACCGACCCAGGCGCCGATCCAGCGACGGGCGATCTGACCGGCAATGAACGGCAGCAGCAGTTGCACACTGATTTTCACGATTGCGTCGAGGGTCGAGCCGCCGTCGCCGTGGACGTTCAGCAGCAGCGTCACCAGCAGCGGCGTGAGGAAAATCCCGAACAGGCTGGACGCCGCCGCGCTGCAGATCGCCGCCGGAATATTGCCCCGTGCCAGCGACGTGAAGGCAATCGCCGATTGCACCGTGGCCGGCAGCGCACACAGGTACAGCATGCCCATGTACAGCTGATCGCCGATCAGCGGCGACAACAGCGGTTTGAGCGTCAGACCCAGTAGCGGGAACAGGACGAAGGTCAGGCCGAACACCAGCAAATGCAGGCGCCAGTGGCCGGCGCCAGCGATGATCGATTCGCGAGACAGCTTGGCACCGTGCAGGAAAAACAGCAGCGCGATGGCGATGTTGGTCAGCCAGCCGAAACCGGTCGCGACCTGACCGCTGGCGGGCAGGAAGCTGGCCAGCAGCACCACACCGATCAGGGTCAGGGTGAAGTTGTCGGGCAAAAATCGTGGGCGCGTCATGGTTTGTTCATCCGGGGTTGCCAGTACGTGGCAGCGACTCTAACGTGACTGGAAATTACCGACTAACGCCGAAGAAACCACAGATGCCGCCAAAAGGACACGACAAAAGCGTCAGACGCAGCATTCCCGGGCTGCCCAGCCTGCCGCGCCCGCTCTACGGACGCACCGAATCTCTGCCCAATCGCGCGTTGACCCGCCGCCACAGTCATCCGTGGGTGCAGTTGTCCTACGCGATCCAGGGCGTGCTTGAAGTACAGACCGCCGTCGGTCGTTTCGTTGCGCCGCCGGAGCGTGCGGTGTGGATTCCGGCGGGCATGCCGCATCGGGTATTCAGTTCGCCGCACACGGAAATGCGCAGCCTGTACATCGATTGCAGCGTCGCCAGTTGGGCACCGGAGCGTTGTCACGTGCTCGGCGTCAGTGATCTTTTGCGTGAGCTGATCCGGGCCTTCAGTCAGATACCTGTCGAATATGACCAGAGCGGCCCGCACGGGCGCCTGGCTCAGGTGATCCTCGATCAACTGGCCGAGGCGCCGCCCATCGATCTGATGCTGCCACTGCCGCAGGACAGTCGCTTGCGCCAGATCTATCAGAGCCTGGAGCAACATCCGGAACAGCAGACCACCCTGGCGCACTGGAGCGAAAAATTCGGCGTAACCGAGAAAACGCTGACTCGGCTGTTCCTGCGCGACACCGGTTTGACCTTCCGCACCTGGCGCCAGCGCCTGCGTCTGTTGGGTGCGCTGACACCGCTGGAACGCGGCGAACGCGTCACCGACGTGGCTTTGGCCTGTGGTTATGACTCGACCTCGGCATTTATCGCGGCGTTTCGCCAACAGTTCGGCGAGACGCCGGGAGAGTTTTTCCGATGAAATTAACCGATATTTATCGACTTTATACATGCCATTGGGCAAATTTCAGGGTAGAGTTTCGCCCATCAAGAACCTTTGACATCTTTCGACGATAACAATGATCAACCACCCTTTAGCGAACCTGTCGGCGGTAACAGCATGATCGAAGTCACTGAAGTTTCCATTGCCCAATTGCGCGCGGCGCTCGAGTCCGGCCAGACCACGGCGGTCGAGCTGGTGCAGGCCTATCTGGCGCGCATCGACGCCTATGACGGCCCTGACACCGCCACTGCGCTGAACGCGGTGATCGTGCGTAACCCCGACGCACTGAAAGAAGCGCAAGCCTCGGACGCCCGTCGTGCCAAGGGCGAAACCCTCGGTCCGCTGGACGGCATCCCGTACACCGCCAAGGACAGCTATCTGGTCAAAGGCCTGACCGCCGCGTCCGGCAGCCCGGCCTTCGCCGATCTGGTGGCACAGCGCGACGCGTTCACCATCGAGCGCCTGCGTGCGGGCGGCGCGATCTGCCTGGGCAAGACCAACATGCCGCCGATGGCCAATGGCGGGATGCAGCGTGGCGTCTATGGACGCGCTGAAAGCCCGTACAACGCTGACTACCTGACCGCACCGTTTGCTTCCGGCTCGTCGAACGGTGCCGGCACTGCCACCGCTGCAAGCTTCTCGGCATTCGGTCTGGCGGAAGAAACCTGGTCGAGCGGTCGCGGCCCTGCCTCGAACAACGGCCTGTGCGCCTACACCCCGTCGCGCGGGGTAATTTCGGTACGCGGCAACTGGCCGCTGACGCCGACCATGGACGTGGTGGTGCCCTACGCCCGCACCATGGCCGACCTGCTGGAAGTCCTCGACGTGGTGGTCGCCGAAGACACCGACACCCGTGGCGACCTGTGGCGCCTGCAACCCTGGGTGCCGATCCCGAGCGTCGCCTCGGTGCGCCCTGCTTCCTACCTTGAACTCGCCGTGAAAAGTGATGCACTGGCCGGCAAACGCCTGGGCGTGCCGCGCATGTACATCAACGCCGACCCGGAGGCCGGCACCAGCGACGAGCCAGGCATCGGCGGCCCGACCGGGCAACGCATCAACACCCGCGCTTCGGTGATCGATCTGTGGAAACAGGCCCGTCAGGCCCTCGAAGCCGCCGGTGCCGAAGTGATCGAAGTGGATTTCCCGCTGGTCTCCAACTGCGAAGGCGATCGTCCGGGCGCGCCGACCGTGTTCAATCGCGGCATCGTCTCCAAAGAGTTCATGCACCACGAACTGTGGGACCTGTCGGCCTGGGCCTTCGATGATTTCCTGCGCGCCAACGGCGACCCGAAACTCAATCGACTGGCGGACGTCGACGGGCCGAAAATCTTCCCGCACGACCCGGGCACCCTGCCCAACCGTGAAGGCGACCTCGCTGCCGGCATGGACGAATACGTGCGCATGGCCCAGCGCGGCATCACGCCGTGGGATCAGATCCCGACCCTGCCGGACGGCCTGCGCGGTCTGGAGAAGACTCGCAAGCTCGACCTCGAAGACTGGATGGATAAACTCGGCCTCGACGCTGTGCTGTTCCCGACCAACGCCGACGTGGGTCCGGCCGACGCTGACGTCAACCCGGCTTCGGCGGACATCGCCTGGAGCAACGGCATCTGGGTCGCCAACGGCAACCTCGCAATCCGCCACCTCGGCGTGCCGACCGTCACCGTGCCGATGGGCGTGATGGCCGACATCGGCATGCCGGTGGGGCTGACGTTCGCCGGGCGGGCCTATGACGACTCGACGTTGCTGCGCCTGGCAGCGGCATTCGAGGCCACCGGCTCCAAGCGTCTGGTACCGCCACGCACGCCAGCGCTGGCGGCAGGCAAGTAAATGCAAAACGGCGGGATCAATTGATCCCGCCGTTTTTTTATCGCTCTGCCAACTCTTCCAGTAAATCCGCCGAAGGCACAAAGAACAGGCTGCCGGTGACCGCCGTGCTGAAGTCCAGCAACCGGTCGTAGTTGCCCGGCGGCTTGCCGACAAACATGTTCTCCAGCATCTGTTCCAGCGGGTCCGGCGAACGCGCGTAGCCAATGAAATAAGTGCCGAACTCCCCCGCGCCGGGCCGGCCGAACGGCATGTTGTCGCGCAGGATTTTCACCTCTTCGCCGTCCTTGGTGATGGTGGTCAACGCACTGTGGGAATTGCTCGGTTTGACCGAATCATCCAGCTCGATATCGGACAGTTTGGTGCGCCCGATCACCCGCTCCTGCGCCTCGACCGGCAATTCGTTCCACGCCTTCATGTTGTGCAGGTACTTCTGCACCAAAACGTAACTGCTGCCACTGAACGGCTGATCTTCATCGCCCACGAGGGTGAAATGCTCGGCTTTGCGGCCGACCGGATTTTCCGTGCCGTCGACGAAACCGATGATGCTGCGCATGTCGAAATAGCGGAAACCCTGCACTTCATCCGTTACCGTCACGGCGCCGTCCAGCGCCGACATCAATTGCGTTGCCAGTTCGAAACACAGGTCCATTTGATCGGCGCGAATGTGCAGCAGCAAGTCGCCTGGCGTGGAAACGGCGCGCCGCCCTTCCACGCCGAATTCGCGAAAGTCATGCAGGGACGCAGGGCGCGGACTGCCGAACAGACGGTCCCACGCGCTGGAAGAAAATCCGCAGACACAGGACAGGTTTCCCGAGGGGACGCGCTTGCCGACCGAGCGCGTCAGGCCGGCGATATCGGCGCACCAGCCACGGACTTTTTCGGCGGCCTCGGCCTCGGCGTTGAGGGTCGCCACGATGAATATGGCAGCGCTGGTGATCGGGCTGCAGACGGCTTGAGGATCTGGCGTGTCGATGATCGTAGCTCCCAAAGTGGTGGACTGACTCGACAGCGAGGTTAGCAAAGAAGTGTTGAATGAAGTATTGCCCGCGCTCTGCCCATGTCGTCCGACACTTCGTTATTCACGAACAATACCCACGAAATAAACGATTTTTCTTTGTCGGAAGGCTCCTACTAGCATGGCCCCGTCTACCCCGAAAAACATAAAGACAGGGAGAACGGCATGCACCCCATCAACATCGGCGAACCCTGGATGTGGGTCGCCTTCATCGTTTTTGTCCTCGCCATGCTGGCCGTCGACCTGTTCGTCTTCGGTGGGCGCAAGGCGCATCGGGTTTCGGTACGGGAAGCCTCATCCTGGGTGATCGCCTGGTGCATGCTGGCGATGGCCTTCGCCGGGTTGCTCTGGTGGTATCTCAACGGCGAATTCGGGCCCGAAATCGCCAAGGTCAAGACCCTGGAATTCCTCACCGGTTACCTGATCGAGCAGTCGCTTTCGATCGACAACATGTTCGTCTTCGTGATGATCTTCAGCTACTTCGCCGTGCCGCCGGAGTTGCAGCGCCGGGTGCTGCTGTACGGCGTGCTCGGGGCGATCGTGATGCGCGCAGCGATGATCTTTGCCGGCGTATGGCTGGTATCGCAGTTCACCTGGCTGCTGTATGTGTTCGGCGTGTTCCTGATCATCACCGGGATCAAGATGCTGGTGTTCGCCGAGCAGCAACCGGACCTCGATAACAACCCGCTCCTGCGCTGGGTGCGCGGGCATCTGCGGATCACCAACGGCTTTCACGGCGAGCGTTTTTTCGTGCTGCAGAACGGTGTGCGCTGGGCCACGCCGATGTTTCTGGTATTGGTGCTGATCGAGGCCAGCGACCTGATGTTCGCGGTCGACAGCATCCCGGCGATTTTCGCGGTGACCACCGATCCTTTCATCATTTTCACCTCGAACATCTTCGCGATCATGGGGCTGCGGGCACTGTACTTTTTGCTGGCGGACATGGCCGACCGTTTTCATCTGCTCAAGTATGGGCTGGCGCTGGTGCTGGTGTTCATCGGCGGGAAAATGACGGTGATGCCGTGGTTTCACATGCCGGTGGAGTGGTCGCTGGCGATTGTTGGCGGGCTAATTCTGGCGTCGGTGGTGCTGAGTCTGATCCTGACGAAGGACAAGTCGCCTGAAGAAAGTCAGGCGAAATAACGGCCGAGGGAGCGAACGGATTCGCTCCCTCGGCTTTGAGCTTATTTATCTGACTTGATACTGGTCCACACCCGGGTCCGCACCCGCTCCAGTTTCTGCGGCAACGGCTGCACCACGTAAAGTTTCTTCAGTGCTTCGCTGGTCGGCGTCAGGTTCGGGTTGCCGGTGATTTCCTTGTTGATCAGCGGCAGCGAATCCTTGTTGGCATTCGGGTAGCCGAGGAAGTCGCTGATCGAAGCGATGACCTTCGGATCGAGCAAGGTGTTGAGGAACTCGTGGGCCTCTTCGACGTTCTTCGCGCTCTTCGGAATGGCGAAGGTGTCGAACCAGATCGGCGCGCCTTCCTTCGGCAGGCGCCAGTCGACCACCACGCCGTTGCCCGCCTCTTTGGCGCGGTTGCCGAATTGGTAGAAGCTGCCGGAATAACCGATGGCCACGCAGATGTCGCCGTTGGCGATGTCGGTCATGTACTTGGCCGAGTTGAAGTAGGTGACGTAAGGGCGAACCTTGAGCATCAGGTCCTTGGCTTTCTCATAGTCGGCCGGGTTCTGGCTGTTCGGGTCCAGGCCCAGGTAGTGCAGAGCCAGCGGCAGGATTTCCGACGGCGAATCGAGCATCGCCACGCCGCAGGATTTCAGCTTTTCCATGTTCTCCGGTTTGAACACCAGGTCCCAACTGTCCACCGGCGCATTCTCGCCGAGCGCCGCCTTGACCTTGGCCGGGTTGAAACCGATCAGCACCGTGCCGACCATGTAGGGCACGCCGTACTGGTTGCCGGGGTCGTTGGCGTCGAGCAGCTTGAGCAGCGCCGGGTCCTGGTGACTCCAGTTCGGCAACTTGGACTTGTCGAGTTTCTGGAACACGCCGGCCTTGATCTGGGTATCGAGGAACTGGTTCGACGGCACCACCAGGTCATAGCCGGAGTTGCCGGTCAGCAGCTTGGCTTCGAGGGATTCGTTGGTGTCGAAGGTGTCCCAGGTCACTTTGATGTTGCTTTTGGAGGCGAAATCCTTGGGCACCGACGGCAGGATGTAATCCGCCCAGTTGTACACCCGCAGTTCGCGCTGTTCGGCCTGTACGGCGCTGGCCAGCAGCGTCAGCCCGAAAACAGTAGCGCCCAGAATGCGTTTCATCGTGACCATGTTGTGTTTCCCCGAATGCAGCGTGAGTCGATGGTTTTTATGTTCTGTACACGGCAGCGGCTAGCAAATCAGCCAAGGGCAAGGAAGGTGCAGCATTTTGTTGTGGCTTCGATTCTTCCTGACAGCGTAGACGCGGCACAGTAGCCCGTTGGCCAAAAGGGGATCGAAATGGCCAATTTACGTGACCGCCGGGATGCGGAAACAACAATGCCCGGCGAAGTGCCGGGCATTGTTTGAGCAGCCTGCGAAGGATCAGTCGGTGAAACCCAACCGCGCCGCCCTGCTCTGCTGGGTCTGTCCACGGGTCGCCAGGCAGTAATACAGCGGGCATGTCACGATCAGGCCGACCAGCCACGACAGGTCCGCGCCTTCCACCAGATTGGCGTACGGCCCGACGTACAGCGACGTGTTGGCGAATGGCAGCTGCACGATAATGCCGATGAAGTAGGCAATGATCGCGTGCAGGTTGAAGCGCCCATAAATGCCACCGTCGGCGCGGAAGATCGAGGCGATGTCATAGCTGCCGCGCTTGATCAGGTAGAAGTCGATCAGGTTGATCGACGCCCACGGCACCAGCACCAGCAGCAACGCCAGAATTAATCCGATGAATTCGGAAATGAAATCCGCCGACGCGCCCAGCGCTACAACGCAGCATCCCGCCAGCACCACGCTCGACAGGATCACCCGCACCTTGATGCTCGGCGTCCACTGGCTGGCGAAGGTCTGGATCGAGGTGATGATCGACAGTACCGCGCCATACAGATTCAGCGCGTTATGGCTGATGATGTTGAGCAGGAACAGCACCATCAGAATCGGCCCCAGCCAACCGGTGGACTGCTTGACCGCTGCCATCGCCTCGGTGCCTTCCGGGGTTGCCAGCACCGCCACCGCGCCGAAGGTGAACGACAGAATCGTGCCCAGCGTGGCGCCCAGATAAGTCGCGATAAATGGCTTGCCGATACCGATGTCCGCCGGCAGGTAACGGGAATAGTCGGAGACGTACGGCGAGAAACTGATCTGCCAGATGATCCCCAGGGACACCGTCGCCAGCCATCCCGAAAGATTGAAGCTGCCACGGGTAAAGAAGTCCGCCGGCAACTCATGGGCAAAGATGTAGATGAACCCGGCTAGCAGCGCACTGCCCATCACCCAGGTGCCGATGCGATTGAGCGTGTGGATGAAGTTGTAGCCGATCACGCCGATGGCCGTGGCGCTGAGGGCGCCGATCAGAATGCTCAACGGCGCCGGCACCGACGGCGCAATGCCGACGATGGATTTGCCGGCCAGCACGATGTTGGAAATGAAGAAGCCGATATAGATGATCGCGGCGAAGAACACGATCAATAGCGCGCCGTAACGCCCGAACTGACCACGACTCTGCACCATCTGCGGAATGCCCATGCGCGGACCTTGCGCCGACGCCAGGGCGATCACCACCCCGCCGATCATGTGCCCCAGCGCAATCGCCAGCAGCCCCCAGAACAGGTCGAGATGAAACACCTGGACCACCATGGCGCCGGTGACAATGGGCAGTGGCGCAATGTTGGTGCTGAACCAAAGGGTGAAAAGGTCGCGGGCCTTCCCGTGGCGTTCCGCGAGTGGGACGTAGTCGACCGTGTGATTCTCGATCAACGGATCTTGCCGGGACATCTGGGACATAAAAATGAACTCGATTGGGTCTGTTCTTATCGTTGTATGAAGCCAAACCGGGGGGGCTTCGTGGCCGCCCCTCAGATGCAGACCATATTATGGTATTCCAACATTTTCACAAGACTGATCCGCTGTTTGCGACGGCATCTGATCCGGCATCCTCCCTGATAGCAAGCGCCCGCGGCTAGAGCAAAGCCCCGTAAATGCTGAGTTTCCGACGGATGAACCACGTTTATCGTTTCACCAAAAAAGCGCTTGCAATCGATGTATTACGGTATACCATCAGACCCATAAACACATAAAAACACGCTTCACCGCACTCGAGGATTGACCAATGATCGATGCTGCCGTCTACAAACAAGTCATGGGCTCGTTCCCGTCCGGCGTTACCGTCATCACCACCCTGGATGACGACGGCCAGATCGTCGGCCTGACCGCCAGCGCTTTCAGTTCGCTGTCGATGGATCCGGCCCTGGTGCTGTTCTGCCCCAACTACAGTTCCGACTCCTATCCCGTCCTGATCAAGAACAAACGCTTTGCCATTCACGTGTTGTCCGGCGGCCAGCAGAGCGAAGCCTACGCGTTCGCCCGCAAAGGCAAGGACAAGGCGCAGGGCATCGAGTGGACGCTGAGCGAACTGGGCAACCCGATCCTGGCCAACGCGACAGCTATCATCGAATGTGAGCTGTGGCGCGAATACGAAGGCGGCGACCACGCGATCATGGTCGGCGCGGTGAAAAACCTCATCGTCCCTCAGCAGGACGCCGGCCCGCTGGTGTATTGCCACGGCAAGATGGGCGCCCTGCCCGCCTTCGCCTGATCCGCACGATTGCACTTAAACAGGCCGGCAAGCGACCGGCCGACCACAAGAGATTCGAGGTAGCGTCATGAAATTTTCCCTGTTCGTACACATGGAACGCTGGGACGAAAGCGTCAGCCACCGTCAACTGTTCGAAGACCTGACCGAACTGACGTTGATGGCCGAGGCCGGCGGTTTCAGCACCGTGTGGATCGGCGAACACCACGCGATGGAATACACCATCTCGCCGAGCCCGATGCCGCTGCTGGCCTACCTCGCGGCCAAGACCACCACCATTCACCTGGGCGCTGGCACCATCATCGCGCCGTTCTGGCACCCGCTGCGGGTCGCCGGTGAATGCGCGCTGCTCGATGTGATCAGCAACGGCCGGATGGAAGTCGGCCTGGCGCGAGGCGCCTATCAGGTGGAATTCGACCGCATGGCCGGCGGCATGCCCGCCTCCAGCGGCGGTCAGGCGCTACGGGAAATGGTCCCGGTGGTGCGCGCGCTGTGGCAAGGCGACTACGCCCACAACGGCGAGATCTGGAAATTCCCCACCTCCACCAGCGTGCCGAAACCGATTCAGAAGCCGAACCCACCAATGTGGATCGCCGCCCGCGACCCGGACTCGCACAACTTCGCCGTGGCCAACGGCTGCAACGTGATGGTCACGCCGCTGATGAAGGGCGATGAAGAAGTCCTCGACCTGAAGAACAAGTTCCAGACCGCGCTGGACAACAACCCGGATGTGCCGCGTCCACAATTGATGGTGCTGCGTCATACCCACGTGCACTCGGCGGATGATCCGGAAGGCTGGAAGGTCGGCGCGAAAGCCATCTCACGTTTCTATCGCACGTTCGATGCGTGGTTCGGCAACAAGGAAGTGCCGGTGAACGGCTTCCTCGCCCCGAGCCCGGAAGAGAAATTTGCCGGACGTCCGGAGTTTGAGCTGGAGAGCCTGCACAAGACGGCGATGATCGGCACGCCGGAAGAGATCATTCCGCGGATCAAGTACTACCAGGAACTGGGGGTGGATGAGTTCAGCTTCTGGTGTGACAACAGCTTGCCGCATGCGGAGAAGAAGAAGTCGCTGGAGCTGTTTATCAAGCATGTGGTGCCGGCGTTCAGATAGATCTGCCGCCCGGCATACGAAACGCCCCGAGATGTTCGGGGCGTTTTCATTTGGGGTTCAGCTCAGGGATGAAGGCAACGATGACTCTGCCGGATCAGTCGCTAATACTGGTAATCCAGAAAGAAAAATACGGCGTATAGAAAGAAGGCAAAAGCCGCCAACGCAGCACGCCACTCAGGATCTGCATCTCTTCACAATCCACCCGGGGCAATTGAAATACTCGCACCGCAAAAATAGCAGTAGCCCCCCTGCGCAAACCACAGCTGAACCGCGAGCACAGTGAAAAAACGTCCCCAGCTGCAATTGAATTGAAAATAACCGTTTATGAGTGCCGCTGCCAACAAGGCAACACCCACACCGTGGCGATACTTGAAAAGCGCTGCAACCATTGAGTTTTGGGGTTTACGCATCAATCGTTCCATTAGCAGGATTGTGTCTGAGCTCAATATCCAACGGCGAAACTATGCTAAGAGCTTGCATTGAGGATTGGAAAATACAATGTTTCACTTGGCTTGGGAGATCCGACAACTGCAAAGGAACGACCGGCTTAGCTACCAGCTTATATCCTCCATCATTACAAACATCATAACTAAAGACCCCTCTACCAACAAAAGGGGACAGATTTATTAAATCGCCCCCCCTTTTCTATCAATCCCCTGCTCTATCAAACACTTAGCACTAATGAACTTACATCACCAGTGCTTAAAAACTCTTGAAAACAAGAAATAACAATCCCTATATCTCTTGTAATCAAACTCGCCTGATAGCAATCACCCAAAACGTCAATCAGTTGTGTTCCAGCTGACGCATTATTAAGGGTACGTACGACGTGCTCCCCATCATCCAGGTATTGATTTAACATTAGAAGGTAGTTTCCAGAATCAGAATAAAGATTAATCTCGTAAGGCCCAGCTTCAGGTGCAGGGGTAATAGACAACGAAGTCACGCCATCGAACTTGCTATACTCAAATATAATGGATTTAACATCTTCCATAGTCGGCTGATTAACAAGAGGTATTTGTAATCTACCGTATTCAGGACTAAGCGTATACCCTCCGATCACCATCTATTTTTTCTCCTTAATAGACTTCATACCTGGCTCCCAGTAGTAGTTTTTCGGCAATCCTGTTTTATCATCTATAGCGCTTACGGTTAAAGATTTCAACTCAGCCTTTTCTGCGGCAGCGGCTATGTCGCCTCGAACAAAAGGGGACACCCATTAGCCGGTCTCAAGTCAAGGTTAAAAGCCACCGCGCCCTGCAGTTTTCAACTGCAGGGTTTGCTCTCCAACTCAACCTGATCGGTTGAACCCGTCGAACCCGTTTCCTCTTCATTGGCTACGAACGAGTCGTGCCAGACACCCATTTGGATCAAGCGGTAGCGATACAACCTGCACCGCCCTGGCAGTTAACTGCC
>NZ_RRZJ01000052.1:0-15659 GCF_004368175.1 Pseudomonas sp. CH235 | reverse complement strand
GCGATGGAAGACGGCCTGCGTTTCGCAATCCGTGAAGGCGGTCGTACCGTTGGTGCTGGCGTCGTAGCCAAGATCATCGAGTAAATAGTTGTAATGTCTTTTTCAGGCCGGCATAATGGCCGGCCTGATTTTGTTTTAGGTCAGTAGCTCAATTGGCAGAGCGACGGTCTCCAAAACCGTAGGTTGGGGGTTCGATTCCCTCCTGACCTGCCAGATTCACTTGGTGTGTCTGGCTTTCTTTTCACAGGATCTTCATAGATGACTCCTAAAGCTGAAGCTCAAGGCTCTCGCTTCGATTTGCTCAAGTGGCTTGTCGTAGTCGCTTTGGTAATTGTTGGCGTTGTCGGCAATCAGTATTACGCTGCTTCGCCGATCCTGTACCGTGTACTCGCATTGCTTGTTATTGCTGCTGTAGCTGCCTTTGTAGGCCTGCAGACTGCCAAGGGCAAGTCTTTCTTTGTACTGGTTAAGGAAGCTCGCACCGAGATTCGTAAAGTCGTATGGCCAACTCGCCAAGAAACCACACAGACCACGCTGATTGTTGTGGCTGTTGTTCTGGTTATGGCGTTGCTGTTGTGGGGGCTTGATTCCCTGCTCGGCTGGCTTGTTTCCTTGATTGTCGGCTAAGGGTGTCCCGTGGCTAAGCGTTGGTACGTTGTGCATGCTTACTCGGGTTACGAGAAGCATGTCATGCGTTCGTTGATCGAGCGTGTAAAGCTGGCTGGCATGGAAGATGGCTTCGGCGAAATTCTGGTTCCCACTGAAGAAGTGGTTGAAATGCGTAATGGCCAGAAACGCAAAAGCGAGCGCAAATTCTTCCCAGGTTATGTGCTGGTTCAGATGGATATGAACGAGGGTACTTGGCACTTGGTCAAGGATACTCCTCGGGTGATGGGTTTTATCGGCGGTACTGCTGATAAGCCAGCACCAATCACCGATAAAGAAGCTGAAGCGATTCTGCGTCGCGTTGCTGACGGTAGCGACAAGCCGAAGCCGAAGACGCTGTTCGAGCCAGGCGAAACCGTTCGAGTCAATGATGGTCCGTTTGCTGACTTTAACGGTGTTGTTGAAGAAGTTAACTACGAAAAGAGCCGGATCCAAGTGGCAGTGCTCATTTTCGGACGCTCTACTCCGGTAGAGTTGGAGTTCAGTCAGGTCGAAAAGGTCTAGCTGAGCAAGCATCCCAACCCCGCAGCCCTAGGCTGTGGGGTTTTGTCGTCACTGGGATAAACGCGCAAGTAACCGGGGAGCCTTTCGAGGCGTTCGAACCCGTAATTGGAGTGCCTCATGGCCAAGAAGATTACCGCTTACATCAAGCTGCAAGTGAAGGCCGCTCAGGCTAACCCAAGCCCACCTGTTGGTCCTGCTCTGGGTCAGCACGGCGTGAACATCATGGAATTCTGCAAAGCTTTCAACGCCCGTACCCAGGGTCTGGAAGCTGGTCTGCCGACTCCAGTGATCATCACTGTCTACAGCGACCGTAGCTTCACTTTCGAAACCAAATCCACCCCTGCTTCGGTTCTGCTGAAGAAGGCGGCCGGTCTGACCAGCGGTTCCGCTCGTCCGAACACCGTTAAGGTTGGCACTGTTACCCGTGCTCAGCTGGAAGAAATCGCGAAAACCAAAAACGCGGATCTGACTGCAGCTGATATGGATGCAGCCGTGCGTACTATCGCCGGTTCTGCTCGTAGCATGGGCCTTAACGTGGAGGGTGTGTAATGGCTAAGCTGACCAAGCGTCAAAAGGCTATCGCCGGCAAAATCGAAGCAGGCAAGGCCTACAACATTGTAGAAGCCGCTGCACTGCTGGCCGAGCTGTCGACTGTCAAGTTCAGCGAGTCGTTCGACGTAGCTGTAAACCTGGGCGTAGACCCGCGTAAATCCGACCAGGTCGTTCGTAGCGCTACTGTGCTGCCACACGGCACTGGCAAGACTGTTCGCGTTGCTGTGTTCACCCAGGGTCCAGCTGCTGAGGCCGCTCTGGCTGCCGGCGCTGACCGTGTAGGTATGGACGAACTGGCTGCCGAAATGAAAGGCGGCGACCTGAACTATGACGTAGTGATCGCATCCCCGGATGCCATGCGCGTTGTAGGTCAGCTGGGTCAGATCCTCGGTCCACGTGGTCTGATGCCTAACCCGAAAGTCGGCACTGTTACCCCAGACGTCGCTACCGCGGTTAAAAATGCCAAGGCTGGTCAGGTTCGTTATCGCACCGACAAAAACGGCATCATCCACACTTCCGTTGGCAAGATCGGCTTCGATGCCGTCAAGCTGAAGGAAAACGTTGAAGCCCTGATCGCTGATCTGAAGCGTATCAAGCCAGCTTCTTCGAAAGGTATCTACGTCAAGCGCGTTACCCTGAGCACCACTATGGGCCCAGGTCTGGTCATCGACCAGAGCTCGCTGGACGCGTAAGACAAAAATTGGCGCAGTTGACTGCGCCAATTGAAAGATTGGGGTCCCTGCCTGGCGGGGGCTATCCAAGACCGTAGGCGACGCAAGTCTTAAACCTCAAGCCTACGCAGATGGTGCTCCCGGTTCCTTACCGAATCAGACACCAAAACGACATTCGGTTTCGATCGAATGAAACGGTAACAAGCAGGAGTTAAACCCGTGGCAATTAATCTCGAAGACAAGAAGGCCATCGTCGCTGAAGTCAACGAGGCTGCCAAAGTCGCTCTGTCCGCTGTCGTGGTTGATGCCCGTGGCGTAACAGTAGGCGCAATGACCGGACTCCGTAAAGAGGCTCGTGAAGCTGGCGTTTACGTACGTGTTGTACGTAACACCCTGCTCAAGCGCGCTGTTGCTGACACTCCTTACAGTGTCCTCAACGACGTGTTCACCGGCCCGACCCTGATTGCATTCTCCAACGAACACCCGGGCGCTGCTGCTCGTCTGTTCAAGGAATTTGCCAAGGGTCAGGATAAGTTCGAGATCAAGGCAGCTTCGTTCGAGGGCAAGTTCCTCGCAGCGAATGAGATCGACGTGCTGGCAAGCCTGCCAACTCGCGACGAAGCTATTGCGAAACTGATGAGCGTGATTCAAGGCGCTACCAGCAAGCTGGCTCGTACTCTGGCGGCAATTCGCGATCAGAAAGAAGCAGCTGCAGCCTGAGGCTGAGCGTTTCCACTCTCGCGTATTTTTGTTTATTTCGACGGCCGTACAGGCTGTCCATCAAATCAGGAATTGAGTCATGTCTCTGACTAACGAACAAATCATCGAAGCAATCGGCCAGAAAACCGTTCTGGAAGTTGTTGAGCTGATCAAAGCAATGGAAGAAACCTTCGGCGTGACCGCTGCTGTTGCTGCTGCTGGTCCAGCTGCTGCTGCCGCTGTTGTTGAAGAGCAAACCGAGTTCAACGTTGTTCTGGTTGAAGCCGGCGAGAAGAAAGTAAACGTGATCAAGGCAGTTCGTGAACTGACCGGTCTGGGCCTGAAAGAAGCCAAAGAGAAAGTCGACGGCGCTCCTCAGGTTGTAGCTGAAGGCGTTTCGAAAGAAGCTGCTGAAGACGCTAAGAAGAAGCTGGAAGAAGCAGGCGCTAAAGTCGAGCTGAAGTAAGCATCGACTTTGCTCCTCCAGCCCGAGCGTCAAGCGACAGGCTGATGGCTGGTGGCTCTTGCCACCGGCCTTTTTCCGTTATTGGCAGCCGACTGGGTCGGTGTCGATAACGAGCTGTAACCACCCGATGCGGTGGCGCAAACCATGGGGTTTGCACGATTTTCTGGCTGCTCCCGTCGGGAGGGGCCAAACAAGCAGGTGACCAAGCTGGGGAACGCTGATGGCTTACTCATATACTGAGAAAAAACGTATCCGCAAGGACTTTAGCAAGTTGCCGGACGTCATGGATGTGCCTTACCTCCTGGCCATCCAGCTGGATTCGTATCGTGAATTCTTGCAAGCGGGAGCGACTAAAGATCAGTTCCGCGACGTGGGCCTGCATGCGGCCTTCAAATCCGTTTTCCCGATCATCAGCTACTCCGGCAATGCTGCGCTGGAGTACGTCGGTTATCGCTTGGGCGAACCGGCATTTGATGTCAAAGAATGCGTATTGCGCGGTGTAACTTTCGCCGTACCTTTGCGGGTAAAAGTGCGCCTGATCATTTTCGACAAAGAATCGTCGAACAAAGCGATCAAGGACATCAAAGAGCAAGAAGTCTACATGGGTGAAATCCCATTGATGACTGAGAACGGTACCTTCGTAATCAACGGTACCGAGCGTGTTATCGTTTCCCAGCTGCACCGTTCCCCGGGCGTGTTCTTCGACCACGACCGTGGCAAGACGCACAGCTCCGGCAAACTGCTGTACTCCGCGCGCATCATTCCTTACCGCGGTTCGTGGCTGGACTTCGAGTTCGACCCGAAAGACTGCGTATTCGTGCGTATCGACCGTCGTCGCAAACTGCCGGCCTCGGTACTGCTGCGCGCGCTCGGTTATACCACCGAGGAAGTGCTGGACGCGTTCTACACCACCAACGTATTCCACGTGAAAGGCGAAGGCCTGAGCCTGGAGCTGGTGCCTCAGCGCCTGCGTGGTGAAGTCGCAGTTCTCGACATCCAGGATGACAAAGGCAAGGTGATCGTTGAGCAGGGCCGTCGTATTACTGCCCGCCACATCAACCAGCTGGAAAAAGCCGGGATCAAAGAGCTGGACGTGCCTCTGGATTACGTTCTGGGTCGTACCACCGCCAAGGCCATCGTACACCCGGCTACCGGTGAGATCCTGGCAGAATGCAACACCGAGCTGTCGACCGAGATCCTGGCGAAAATCGCCAAGGCCGGCGTCGTACGCATCGAAACTCTGTACACCAACGACATCGACTGCGGTCCGTTCGTCTCCGACACGCTGAAGATCGACTCCACCAGCAACCAATTGGAAGCGCTGGTCGAGATCTATCGCATGATGCGTCCAGGCGAGCCGCCAACCAAAGACGCTGCCGAGACCCTGTTCAACAACCTGTTCTTCAGCCCTGAGCGCTATGACCTGTCTGCGGTCGGCCGGATGAAGTTCAACCGTCGTATCGGTCGTACCGAGATCGAAGGTTCGGGCGTGCTGTGCAAGGAAGACATCGTCGCGGTACTGAAGACTCTGGTCGACATCCGTAACGGTAAAGGCATCGTCGACGACATCGACCACCTGGGTAACCGTCGTGTTCGCTGCGTAGGCGAAATGGCCGAGAACCAGTTCCGCGTTGGCCTGGTACGTGTTGAGCGTGCGGTCAAAGAGCGTCTGTCGATGGCTGAAAGCGAAGGCCTGATGCCGCAAGACCTGATCAACGCCAAGCCAGTGGCTGCGGCGGTGAAAGAGTTCTTCGGTTCCAGCCAGCTGTCGCAGTTCATGGACCAGAACAACCCGTTGTCCGAGATCACCCACAAGCGTCGTGTCTCTGCACTCGGCCCTGGCGGTCTGACTCGTGAGCGCGCGGGCTTCGAAGTCCGTGACGTACACCCGACTCACTACGGTCGTGTCTGCCCGATTGAAACGCCGGAAGGTCCGAACATCGGTCTGATCAACTCGCTGGCTGCTTACGCTCGCACCAACCAGTACGGCTTCCTCGAGAGCCCGTACCGTGTGGTGAAAGAGGGTGTGGTCACCGACGACATCGTGTTCCTGTCCGCCATTGAAGAAGCCGATCACGTGATCGCGCAGGCTTCGGCGACCATGAACGAGCAGAAAGTCCTGATCGACGAACTGGTGGCCGTGCGTCACCTGAACGAATTCACCGTCAAGGCGCCGGAAGACGTCACCTTGATGGACGTTTCGCCGAAGCAGGTAGTTTCGGTTGCAGCGTCGCTGATTCCGTTCCTCGAGCACGACGACGCCAACCGTGCGTTGATGGGTTCGAACATGCAGCGTCAAGCTGTACCAACCCTGCGCGCTGACAAGCCGCTGGTAGGTACCGGCATGGAGCGTAACGTGGCTCGCGACTCCGGCGTTTGCGTCGTGGCTCGTCGTGGCGGCGTGATCGACTCCGTTGATGCCAGCCGTATCGTGGTTCGTGTTGCTGATGACGAAGTTGAAACCGGCGAAGCGGGTGTCGACATCTACAACCTGACCAAATACACCCGCTCGAACCAGAACACCTGCATCAACCAGCGTCCGCTGGTGAGCAAAGGTGATCGCGTTCAGCGTAGCGACATCATGGCCGACGGCCCGTCCACCGACATGGGTGAACTGGCTCTGGGTCAGAACATGCGCATCGCGTTCATGGCATGGAACGGCTTCAACTTCGAAGACTCCATCTGCCTGTCCGAGCGTGTGGTTCAGGAAGACCGCTTCACCACGATCCACATTCAGGAACTGACCTGTGTGGCTCGTGACACCAAGCTTGGCCCAGAGGAAATCACTGCGGACATCCCGAACGTGGGTGAAGCCGCTCTGAACAAGCTGGACGAAGCCGGTATCGTTTACGTAGGTGCTGAAGTTGGCGCAGGCGACATCCTGGTAGGCAAGGTCACTCCGAAAGGCGAGACCCAACTGACTCCGGAAGAAAAACTGCTGCGTGCGATCTTCGGTGAAAAAGCCAGCGACGTTAAAGACACCTCCCTGCGCGTGCCTACCGGCACCAAAGGTACTGTCATCGACGTGCAGGTCTTCACTCGTGACGGCGTTGAGCGTGATGCTCGTGCACTGTCGATCGAGAAGTCCCAGCTGGACGAGATCCGCAAGGATCTGAACGAAGAGTTCCGCATCGTTGAAGGCGCGACCTTCGAACGTCTGCGTTCCGCTCTGGTAGGCCACAAGGCTGAAGGCGGCGCGGGCCTGAAGAAAGGTCAGGACATCACCGACGAAGTACTCGACGGTCTTGAGCATGGTCAGTGGTTCAAACTGCGCATGGCTGAAGATGCTCTGAACGAGCAGCTCGAGAAGGCTCAGGCCTACATCGTTGATCGCCGCCGTCTGCTGGACGACAAGTTCGAAGACAAGAAGCGCAAACTGCAGCAGGGCGATGACCTGGCTCCAGGCGTGCTGAAGATCGTCAAGGTTTACCTGGCAATCCGTCGTCGCATCCAGCCGGGCGACAAGATGGCCGGTCGTCACGGTAACAAAGGTGTGGTCTCCGTGATCATGCCGGTTGAAGACATGCCGCACGATGCCAATGGCACCCCGGTCGACGTGGTCCTTAACCCGCTGGGCGTACCTTCGCGTATGAACGTTGGTCAGATCCTTGAAACCCACCTGGGCCTCGCGGCCAAAGGTCTGGGCGAGAAGATCAACCGGATGGTCGAAGAGCAGCGCAAAGTCGCTGAGCTGCGTACCTTCCTGGACGAGATCTACAACCAGATCGGCGGTCGTAACGAAGATCTGGACAGCTTCTCCGATCAGGAAATCCTGGATCTGGCGAAGAACCTGCGTGGCGGTGTTCCAATGGCCACTCCAGTGTTCGACGGTGCCAAGGAAAGCGAAATCAAGGCCATGCTGAAACTGGCAGACCTGCCAGAAAGCGGCCAGATGCAGCTGACCGACGGCCGTACCGGCAACAAGTTCGAGCGTCCAGTTACCGTTGGCTACATGTACATGCTGAAGCTGAACCACTTGGTAGACGACAAGATGCACGCGCGTTCTACCGGTTCGTACAGCCTGGTTACCCAGCAGCCGCTGGGTGGTAAGGCGCAGTTCGGTGGTCAGCGTTTCGGGGAGATGGAGGTCTGGGCACTGGAAGCATACGGTGCTGCTTACACTCTGCAAGAAATGCTCACAGTGAAGTCGGACGATGTGAACGGCCGGACCAAGATGTACAAAAACATCGTGGACGGCGATCACCGTATGGAGCCGGGCATGCCCGAGTCCTTCAACGTGTTGATCAAGGAAATTCGTTCCCTCGGCATCGATATCGATCTGGAAACCGAATAACACGTGACGCGATCGAGAGCGGGGCAGGATTGCCCGCTCTCTGCTCCGCCAGGAGGAAAGGCCTTGAAAGACCTACTGAATTTGCTGAAAAACCAGGGTCAAGTCGAAGAGTTCGACGCCATCCGTATCGGATTGGCCTCGCCTGAGATGATCCGCTCGTGGTCGTTCGGTGAAGTTAAAAAGCCGGAAACCATCAACTACCGTACGTTCAAACCTGAGCGTGACGGTCTGTTCTGCGCCAAGATCTTTGGCCCGGTAAAGGATTACGAGTGCCTGTGCGGTAAGTACAAGCGCTTGAAGCACCGTGGTGTGATCTGCGAGAAGTGCGGCGTTGAAGTTGCACTGGCCAAGGTTCGTCGTGAGCGCATGGCGCACATCGAACTGGCTTCGCCAGTTGCCCACATCTGGTTCCTGAAATCGCTGCCGTCCCGTATCGGCCTGCTGATGGACATGACCCTGCGTGATATCGAACGCGTTCTCTACTTCGAGAGCTATGTCGTTATCGACCCGGGCATGACCACTCTTGAAAAAGGTCAGCTGCTGAACGACGAGCAGTACTTCGAAGCGCTGGAAGAGTTCGGTGATGACTTCGACGCCCGCATGGGTGCCGAAGCTGTCCGTGAACTGCTGCACGCTATCGACCTGGAACACGAGATTGGCCGTCTGCGTGAAGAAATTCCGCAAACCAACTCCGAAACCAAGATCAAGAAGCTGTCCAAGCGTCTGAAGTTGATGGAAGCCTTCCAGGGTTCCGGCAACCTGCCAGAGTGGATGGTGCTGACCGTTCTGCCGGTTCTGCCGCCAGATCTGCGTCCACTGGTTCCGCTGGATGGCGGTCGTTTCGCGACTTCCGACCTCAACGATCTGTATCGTCGAGTGATCAACCGTAACAACCGTTTGAAGCGTCTGCTGGATCTGTCCGCTCCGGACATCATCGTGCGCAACGAAAAGCGTATGTTGCAGGAAGCTGTCGATGCACTGCTCGACAACGGTCGTCGTGGCCGCGCTATCACAGGTTCCAACAAGCGTCCTCTGAAATCCCTGGCTGACATGATCAAGGGTAAGCAAGGTCGTTTCCGTCAGAACTTGCTCGGTAAGCGTGTTGACTACTCCGGTCGTTCGGTAATTACCGTAGGCCCGACCCTGCGTCTGCATCAGTGCGGTCTGCCGAAGAAGATGGCTCTCGAGCTGTTCAAGCCGTTCATTTTCGGCAAGCTGGAAATGCGTGGTCTCGCGACCACCATCAAAGCGGCCAAGAAAATGGTCGAGCGCGAACTGCCAGAAGTTTGGGACGTTCTCGCTGAAGTGATTCGCGAACACCCGGTCCTCCTCAACCGTGCACCGACTCTTCACCGTCTGGGTATCCAGGCGTTTGAACCGGTACTGATCGAAGGTAAGGCTATCCAGCTGCACCCTCTGGTCTGCGCCGCGTACAACGCCGACTTCGATGGCGACCAAATGGCCGTACACGTACCGCTGACGCTGGAAGCCCAGCTCGAAGCGCGTGCGTTGATGATGTCGACCAACAACATTCTGTCGCCAGCCAACGGTGAGCCAATCATCGTTCCGTCGCAGGACGTTGTATTGGGTCTGTACTACATGACTCGTGAAGCGATCAACGCCAAGGGCGAAGGTCGTGTGTTTGCGGATCTGCAGGAAGTTGACCGTGTGTTCCGTGCCGGCGAAGCCGCACTGCACGCCAAGATCAAGGTTCGTATCAACGAAACCGTGAACGATCGTGACGGCAACAGCGTGAACAACACCCGTATCGTCGACACCACTGTCGGCCGTGCGCTGCTGTTCCAGGTTGTGCCAAAAGGTCTGTCGTTCGACGTCGTCAACCTGCCGATGAAGAAAAAGGCGATCTCCAAGCTGATCAACCAGTGCTACCGCGTGGTTGGTCTGAAAGAGACCGTGATCTTCGCTGACCAGTTGATGTACACCGGTTTTGCCTATTCGACCATTTCCGGCGTTTCCATCGGTGTTAACGACTTCGTTATCCCGGATGAAAAAGCCCGCATCATCGGTGCTGCCACCGACGAAGTGAAAGAAATCGAGAGCCAGTACGCCTCCGGCCTGGTAACCCAGGGCGAGAAGTACAACAAAGTGATCGACCTTTGGTCGAAAGCGAACGACGAAGTCTCCAAGGCGATGATGGCCAACCTCTCGAAAGAGAAAGTCATCGACCGTCACGGCGACGAAGTCGAGCAAGAATCGTTCAACTCGATGTACATGATGGCCGACTCGGGTGCGCGGGGTTCCGCAGCACAGATTCGTCAGCTGGCCGGTATGCGTGGTCTGATGGCCAAGCCGGACGGTTCCATCATTGAAACGCCGATTACTGCGAACTTCCGTGAAGGTCTGAGCGTACTCCAGTACTTCATCTCGACTCACGGTGCTCGTAAAGGTCTGGCGGATACCGCGTTGAAAACTGCGAACTCCGGTTACCTGACTCGTCGTCTGGTAGACGTGGCGCAGGATCTGGTTGTAACCGAGATCGATTGCGGCACTGAACACGGTCTGCTGATGACTCCGCACATTGAAGGCGGTGACGTTGTAGAGCCGTTGGGTGAGCGCGTATTGGGTCGTGTCATTGCCCGTGACGTATTCAAGCCGGGTACCGAGGACGTCATCGTTCCTGCTGGCACTCTGGTAGACGAGAAGTGGGTCGAGTTCATCGAGCTGAACAGCATCGACGAAGTGATCGTGCGTTCGCCGATCAGCTGCGAAACCCGCTATGGCATTTGCGCCAAGTGCTACGGCCGTGACCTGGCTCGTGGTCACCAGGTGAACATCGGTGAAGCGGTCGGCGTTATCGCTGCCCAGTCCATCGGTGAGCCGGGTACCCAGCTGACGATGCGTACGTTCCACATCGGTGGTGCGGCAAGCCGTACTTCCGCAGCCGACAGCGTTCAGGTGAAGAATGGCGGTACCGTCCGTCTGCACAACCTGAAACACGTTGAGCGTGTGGATGGCAACCTGGTTGCTGTGTCCCGTTCCGGTGAGCTGGCAATCGCTGACGACTTCGGTCGTGAGCGCGAGCGTTACAAGCTGCCGTATGGTGCCGTGATTTCGGTTAAAGAAGGTGACAAGGTCGACGCTGGCGCAATCGTGGCCAAGTGGGATCCGCACACTCACCCGATCGTTACCGAAATGAAAGGTACCGTGACCTACGTGGGCATGGAAGAAGGCATCACGATCAAGCGTCAGACTGACGAATTGACCGGTATGACCAACATTGAAGTACTCGATGCCAAAGACCGTCCGGCTGCCGGCAAGGACATCCGTCCTGCGGTGAAGATGGTTGATGACAACGGCAAGGATCTGTTGCTGCCAGGCACTGACGTTATCGCTCAGTACTTCCTGCCAGCCAACGCCCTGGTCGGTGTTGCGGACGGTGCGAAGATTGCGATCGGTGATGTTATCGCTCGTATCCCGCAAGAAACTTCGAAAACCCGTGACATCACCGGTGGTCTGCCGCGTGTTGCCGACCTGTTCGAAGCCCGTCGTCCGAAAGAAGCGTCGATTCTGGCTGAAGTCAGCGGCACCATCGCGTTCGGTAAAGAGACCAAAGGCAAGCGCCGTCTGGTTATTACCCCGAACGACGGTAGCGATCCGTACGAAGAGCTGATTCCGAAGTGGCGTCACCTGAACGTGTTCGAAGGCGAACAGGTAAACCGCGGCGAAGTTATCTCCGACGGTCCGAGCGATCCGCACGACATCCTGCGTCTGCTGGGTGTGAGCGCGCTGGCCAAGTACATCGTCAACGAGATCCAGGACGTTTACCGTCTGCAAGGCGTGAAGATCAACGACAAGCACATCGAGACCATCCTGCGTCAGATGCTGCGTAAAGTTGAGATCTCCGAGTCCGGCGACTCCAGCTTCATCAAGGGCGACCAGATGGAACTGACTCACGTTCTGGTAGAGAACGAGCGTCTGAACGCGGAAGACAAATTTGTCTCCAAGTTCACCCGCGTTCTGCTGGGTATCACCAAGGCGTCGTTGTCGACCGAATCGTTCATCTCGGCGGCTTCCTTCCAGGAAACCACCCGCGTACTGACCGAAGCGGCCGTAACCGGCAAGCGCGATTACCTGCGCGGCCTGAAAGAAAACGTGGTCGTGGGTCGTCTGATCCCGGCCGGTACCGGTCTGGCTTATCACAGCGAGCGCAAGCGTCGTCGTGATGCAGACAAGCCGTTGCGCGTAAGCGCCAGTGAAGTGGAAGCTGCACTGACCGAAGCGCTGAACTCGAGCGGTAACTGAGTTCTGCGAAAAATGAGCTGAGGCCCTGATCAAGCCGTTCATCGAATCGAGACAATTTGTCGAGGTTCGACGAGCGGGGAGGTCGGGGCCTTGCCTTGACTGGGGACAAGATCCTCTTTAGACTCTTGATCCCCTAAATTTGGCGGGAATTCGTTCCTGCCATTTTGCTTTTCTTGCAAGACAATAGCGTCGCAAGACAACAGTGGAGCTAGTAGATGGCAACTATCAACCAGCTGGTACGTCAGCCGCGTAAGCGTATCGTCGAGAAATCCGACGTGCCTGCGCTGCAGAACTGCCCGCAACGTCGTGGCGTGTGCACCCGTGTGTACACCACTACGCCGAAAAAACCTAACTCGGCACTGCGTAAAGTATGCCGTGTGCGTCTGACCAACGGTTTCGAGGTTTCCTCGTACATCGGTGGTGAAGGCCACAACCTGCAAGAGCACAGCGTGGTACTGATCCGCGGCGGTCGTGTAAAAGACTTGCCTGGTGTTCGTTACCACACCGTTCGCGGCTCCTTGGATACTTCCGGCGTTAAAGGCCGTAACCAGGGTCGTTCGAAGTACGGTACCAAGCGTCCGAAGTAATCGGCCGTTTTGCAGATTTTCATTTTATTGAGTCGATAAGAGTAAGGTCGGGCGCGCATCCACTGGATCTGTCCCGAGCTAACCTGAAGACCGTTTGAGGGCTTATCAATGCCAAGACGTCGCGTAGCAGCAAAGCGTGAGATTCTGGACGATCCGAAATACGGAAGCCAAATCCTCGCCAAATTCATGAACCACGTTATGGAAAGCGGCAAGAAAGCCGTTGCCGAGCGTATCGTTTATGGTGCCCTGGAAACCGTTGCGGCTCGCAAGACCGGCACCGATCCCCTGGAACTCTTCGAAAAAGCACTCGACGCCATCGCTCCGCTGGTCGAAGTGAAGTCGCGCCGCGTTGGTGGTGCTACTTACCAGGTTCCGGTCGAGGTTCGTCCGTCCCGTCGTAACGCTCTGGCAATGCGCTGGTTGGTAGACTTCGCCCGCAAGCGCGGCGAGAAGTCTATGGCTCTGCGCTTGGCTGGCGAGCTGCTGGATGCTGCTGAAGGTAAAGGTGCTGCTGTTAAGAAGCGTGAAGACGTGCACCGTATGGCCGAAGCTAACAAAGCTTTCTCGCACTACCGCTTCTAATTTTAGCTTCACTAATTTTGCGAGGGCTTTATGGCTCGTACTACTCCGATTAGTCGCTACCGTAACATCGGTATCGTCGCACACGTGGATGCTGGTAAAACCACCACCACCGAGCGCGTCCTTTTTTACACTGGCAAAAGTCACAAAATGGGCGAGGTGCATGACGGCGCCGCGACCACAGACTGGATGGTTCAGGAGCAGGAGCGTGGTATTACCATTACTTCTGCTGCCATTACCGCCTTCTGGAAAGGTTCCGAGAAGCAGTACCCACACGAGCATCGCTTCAACGTAATCGATACTCCGGGCCACGTAGACTTCACCATTGAAGTAGAGCGTTCCCTGCGCGTACTCGACGGCGCGGTCGTTGTGTTCTGCGGTACTTCGGGTGTTGAGCCTCAGTCGGAAACCGTATGGCGTCAGGCCAACAAATACGGCGTTCCACGTCTTGTTTATGTAAACAAGATGGACCGTGCTGGTGCCAACTTCCTGCGCGTGATCGGTCAGATCAAACAGCGTCTGGGTCACACTCCGGTGCCGATCCAGCTGGCTATCGGTTCGGAAGATAACTTCCAGGGCCAGATCGACCTGATCAACATGCAAGCTGTCTACTGGAACGACTCTGACAAGGGTATGGTTCCGGTTCGCAAGGAAATCCCTGCGGACATGCTTGAACTGGCTGAAGAATGGCGCAACAACATGGTTGAGGCCGCCGCCGAAGCCAGCGAAGAGCTGATGAACAAGTATCTGGAAGGTGAAGAGCTGTCGATCGCCGAGATCAAGGCTGCTCTGCGTCAGCGTACTATCGCCGGCGAAATCGTTCTGGCTGTTTGCGGTTCTTCGTTCAAGAACAAGGGCGTTCCCCTGGTTCTCGACGCCGTTATCGACTTCCTGCCTGCTCCGACCGACATTCCTGCTATCAAGGGTTCCAACCCTGATAACGAGGAAGAAGAGATGGAGCGTCATGCAAGCGACGACGAGCCGTTCGCGGCCCTGGCGTTCAAGATCGCTACCGACCCATTCGTGGGTACCTTGACCTTCGTCCGCGTTTACTCGGGCGTGTTGAACTCCGGCGACGGCGTGATCAACTCGGTTAAAGGCAAGAAAGAGCGCGTGGGTCGTATGGTGCAAATGCACGCAAACGCCCGTGAAGAGATCAAGGAAGTACGCGCTGGCGACATCGCGGCCCTGATCGGCATGAAGGACGTCACCACTGGTGAAACCCTCTGCAATGCTGACAAGCCAATCATCCTGGTTCGCATGGACTTCCCGGAGCCGGTTATTTCGGTTGCCGTAGAGCCTAAGACCAAGGATGACCAGGAAAAAATGGGTATCGCTCTGGGCAAGCTTGCTCAGGAAGACCCGTCTTTCCGCGTCAAAACTGATGAAGAGACTGGTCAAACGATCATCTCCGGCATGGGCGAGCTGCACTTGGACATCCTGGTTGACCGGATGCGCCGTGAGTTCAACGTCGAAGCCAACATCGGCAAGCCACAGGTTTCGTACCGTGAGCGCATCACGAAGAACTGCGAAATCGAAGGCAAGTTCGTTCGTCAGTCCGGCGGTCGTGGCCAGTTCGGTCATTGCTGGATTCGCTTTGCTCCTGCTGACGAAGGTCAGGAAGGTCTGCAATTCCTGAACGAAGTAGTGGGTGGTGTGGTTCCTAAGGAATACATCCCGGCTATCCAGAAGGGTATCGAAGAGCAGATGAAGAACGGCGTTGTTGCCGGCTATCCGCTGATCGGCCTGAAGGCTACCGTGTTCGATGGTTCTTACCACGACGTCGACTCCAACGAGATGGCGTTTAAAGTGGCTGCTTCCATGGCGACCAAGCAACTGGCCCAGAAGGGCGGTGGTGAGTTGCTTGAGCCGATCATGGCGGTAGAGGTTGTTACGCCTGAAGACTATATGGGTGATGTGATGGGCGACCTTAACCGTCGTCGCGGCATGATCCAAGGTATGGAAGACACAGTGTCCGGCAAGGTTATCCGTGCCGAAGTTCCACTGGGTGAGATGTTCGGTTATGCGACCGACGTTCGTTCCATGTCTCAGGGTCGCGCAAGCTACTCTATGGAATTCAAAAAATACGATACGGCTCCGTCGCACATCGTCGAATCCGTTACCAAAAAACAAGGCTGATTCAGCCCCTTTAGGCTAGGAGTTAATTGTCGTGGCTAAAGAAAAATTTGATCGTTCCCTACCGCACGTAAACGTTGGCACCATCGGCCACGTTGACCACGGTAAAACCACTCTGACCGCTGCTCTGACTCGCGTCTGCTCCGAAGTTTTCGGTTCGGCCGTAGTTGAATTCGACAAGATCGACAGCGCTCCAGAAGAAAAAGCTCGCGGTATCACCATCAACACCGCGCACGTTGAGT
>NZ_RRZJ01000051.1:0-15951 GCF_004368175.1 Pseudomonas sp. CH235 | reverse complement strand
CGAATGCAGGTCTATGCCACAGAATTTCATCACGGCCTCCTACGCAAAAGACTAAGTTCGCACCTTGAATTTTGCGCCACCTCCGTGAGGTGGGGAGGCCGGCCAGATGATTCTCAGATTTATTTTCCGAGAAATAAATCAGTCCCCTTCTGTGAAGATTTTCGTGCACTGGTCAGTACAACCTGCCAAGCGAAATCCGGCCCTTTGTGGTGGCGATCAATCGCTTGCTCAAGCGTGTGGCGCAGGCCATGGAGGTGCAACGGCGCTTTATCGCGGATGCCGCGCATGAATTGCGTTCGCCGATGACGGCGCTTTCCCTGCAGGCTGAGCGATTGAACGCCACAGACATGTCGGACGCTGCCCGGCAGAGTTTTGTACCGCTGGTTCAGGGCATCGAGCGCAGTCGCAACCTCATCGAACAACTGTTGGCCCTGGCCGCTGCCCAATCGATCGCGCAAAGAACCGAGACGGTAGTTTCGGTGCATGCAATCTTTCGTCGAGTGCTGGAAGACCTGCTGCCATTGGCAGAAAACAAGGACATCGATATCGGTGTGGAAAGTGTCGAGGACGTGAAGGTCGTTATCAACGAGCTGGACCTGTTTGTTCTGATCAAGAACCTGGTCGACAACGCTATCCGCAATTCACCGGCAGGTGGCCGGGTCGAATTGAATGTCGAGCCGGTGGCGCAGGGCGTACTCATCGAGATCAAGGACTCCGGCCCGGGCATCAGCACCGAAGAACAAGCGCTGGTGTTCGACCCGTTTTACCGCAGTCTGGGTACAGGTGAAGCGGGCTCGGGGCCGGGTCTGTCTATCGTCTGCGCGATCGTCAATCGTAACGATGCAAGCGTCACGTTTGGGTTCTCAGACGAGCCAAACCAGAAAGGACTGCTTGTTTCGGTACGATTGAACAGGAAAGGAGGGGGCTGATTTAGTTTCTGAAAATTAATCAGTCCCCTTTTTTTAGGTTTTCTCGAACCCACTGCTCTGCGCTGGTGACTTGAATGGATTGCTGCTCGTTGAACGTGCCGGCTTTCGGCCAGGCCACGCCTCTGCCTTGTGCGAACACGGCGCGATACTTTTTGATGTGGTGGGTGGGATCTTTTTCGAGCTCCTGGATCAGGTGCTCAACAGTCCAGACGTTGCGCTTGAACGGGCGTTCCAGCACTCGTTCAAGGATGCTCGCCACCTGCCCGTAGGTCACGGTGTCGCCGGAAAGGTAGACAATCTGATTGCGAAAACGAGGCTCGAAGAAGACGATTTCGGCGGTCAGCCTGCCGATGTCTTGCGGTGTCGTGAGCGTCACGCTGTTGTCGAGACTGCCCAGGGCGTTCACGGCGTCGTTTTCGAAGTCCACCACCTCAAACACCGGCTCGAACAGGAAACTGGTGAACATGCCCGTCGAGATGATGACCCACTCGGCTTTATCCTGGGCGCGGAGCAATTCGCGCACATCGAGCTGAGCATCGAAGAGGTCCTGGGGACTGCCTCGCCCGATCACCTCGAAATCCACACCAAACTGCCATGGAAAGTAACGCTTCACACCGGCCTTGAGCGCTGCCGTGGCAAGTTTCATCGGTGTTTCACGACCCGCCACCATGCCGGCACAGCCGATGACGGTATCGAATCTCGCGAAGACTTCAGCCAGCTGATCGATCGAATCGCTCACCAGATCGGCGGCGACCATTTGAACACCCAGACTGCGCAGCTCATCGATTTCTGCCTTTTTCTCCGGCACCTGAGTGCTGATGGTCGAGGCCCTGAGCAGAACACTGATTGTGGAACCGGGGGCGCGTTTTGCGACCTTTGCGAGATTGCGCAAAACCGGCAGGCCGAGTTCGCCGGCGCCCAGTACGAGAATCGATTGGGGGGAAAGCGGTGTGACTTCGGTCATGATGTCTCCTGAAACCTGCTGTCTGTAAGATGGGCAAATACTTGCACCATTCGACAGCACCAGTAAGAAGGCACACGTGTGATACCGGGAGGAGAAATGACCGACCACGAGACTCTTGGCCAGGCAGAGAGGATCTGCCAGACGCTCAGAGACGATGATGATGGAGTGCGGCGAGAAGTCTCACGCATGCCGGCAGTCGCTGGTCGTTGGGCATGCTGCACGCCTTGGGTGTGTACGGCACGATGCGTCATGCCGAGATCAAGCGACAGATGACGGGCGTGACTCAGCGCATGTTGACCAAGACGCTGCGCTCACTGGAGCGTGATGGTCTTCTGATTCGACGGGAGTTCGGTGAAGTTCCGCCGCGTGTCGAATACGAGCTGACGCCACTGGGCATGGGGCTTTTGGTCCGTATGTCACCTGTGTGGACGTGGGTGGTCGAAAACGTCGACGACATTCGCCAGGCACGTCGTGCTTTCGACAGTCAGGTTGACCATAAACCTTCGTGGCAAGTCCCTACGCCCATGGTGGTCTATTCAGAGGTGCCTTAGGACGCTATTGTTCTGCCTGACTACGACGAATCATCACGAGCATAAATCTCACAGCTCAATCGCCCACGTCTGACTCACCAGTTCCTTGCCGAAGCTGTGAATCGGCTCTTCCTCAACCAGCTCAAACCCCGCCCGCTGATACAAGCGGCGGGCATCCACCAGATTGCTGGTAGTCCACAGAATCATCTTTTTGTAGCCGACATCCCGGGCAAAACGCAGGCATTCCTCGATCAGCCGATTGCCGATCCCCAATCCCCGCGCACTGGCATCCACGTAGAGCATGCGCAATTTGGCGGTGGTTTCGTCGCGGCGGATGACGAACACCGAACCCACCACCTTGCCGTCCTTCTCCGCGATCCAGCAGCGCTCGCCGGTTGGGTCGAATTCGCGCAGGTATTTGGCGACGACCTCTGCCACCAGCGCTTCGAACTCTGAATTCCAGCCGTATTCACGGCTGTAGATCGCAGTCTGCTGATGCACCACCAGACCCATGTCGCCGGGCTGCGGATCGCGCAGCAGATAGGTCGTCGACTGGCCACCCTCGAGTAGCGTCTGGATCTGCTTCATCGATGCGATCAGTTGCAGTTGCTGCGGTTCGGACAGGCGTTCGAGCAGGGTGATGACTTCTTGCCGCGAGGCTTGCTCCAGCGGCGCGAGGATCTCGCGGCCGAGGTCGGTGATGTGCAACTGACTGGCGCGGGCGTCGGTGGTGGAGGGGACTTTCTGGATCAGCCCCTTTTTGTCGAAACCGCCGATGAGCCGGCTCATGTAGCCCGCGTCGAGGCCGAGCATCTGGCGCAGGTCGGTGCTGGTCAGATCGCCCTGGGACGCAAGTTCGTAGAGGATGCGCAGCTCGGTCAGCGAATAGTCGCTTTGCAGCAAGTGTTCCTGCAACACGCCGATCTGATGGGTGTAGAAACGGTTGAACTGCCGGACGATGTCGGCGCGGTCGGTGATCGTGGACATGGCGTGATGCTCATATGTTTGCTTTAGGCAACTATATAGTTGCCTTAGGCAAGCAAGTCAAATGAATGATTTCATGATCCCGGACCCAAAGTCAGCCGGAACGAACGCTCAGTCGTGTCCATTCGTATGTTTCTGAGGCTCACGGTTTCCAGATGCGTTGAGTAGAGTGCTTCGGAAAACCAGGTGATCAACAGGGAGCGCCGATGTGCGCCGCTGGCGTTCAGGCTGCCAGCGTGGATCAGATCGGCATCGAAGATCAGGATGTCGTCCGCGTTGCCCGTCAGTTGCACAAATCGGGACTCGTCAGTGAAATCGAACGGGGGCTCGTCCAGGGCAGGGCGATGACTGCCGGTGACAATGCGGGTTGCACCGTTTTCCAGGCCGTAGTCGTCGAGGTATACCAGCGCGTTGATGGTGTCGCCGGGGCGTTGCGCCGACAAGTCGCGGTGCAACTGTTGGTGGCCGCCATTGATGAGCGGTCCGCGGCCCTCGACCAGTGAGAGGAAGAACCGTTCGCCGATCAACTCGCCGACCACCGCCAGCAATTGTGGCAATCGGCACACGGCCTGAACGGTCGGATCAACGTCCAGCTGCGAATGGCGCCAGTCAATGCCGCGGGGCACGGGCCATTCGTTTGAGGATTTGATGCCGGTATCGAAAGCGATGCGAAGGGCGGTCAGCCACGTGTGCGGAACTGCTCCAAAGAGCATTTCGTAGCCTTTGCTATGGAGTAGTTCGCGGCTCGTCATGGCTTCATCAGTCTCCCTTTTTACAATCAGAGCGAGTATTGCCGATCGTGATCAAGCCGACGCGGACCTCGGTATCGCTGCCGTAACCCCAAGACAATCGGTTCCCGTAACTCACCAGATCGTAGATTTCGCTTTCGCCAAGTAGCTGATCATCGCGATTGTCGTACAAACGGAAAAACGCGGGAGATTCCCAGCGGACGAACCATTGAGTTTCGAAGGGGTCGTCTGGAGGCGCCTGCGGGTGAAGGAAGTTGGGTAGTAACCAGAAAGGTCTGAAAGTTTGCACCCTGAAGCAGCCATCGGGGCTGATATCAGCGGCATAGGCTGGCTTCGCCAACGCCTTCTCCCACCACTCGGAAGCACCCCATAGCCCAACACAAAACACTAGGCCGGCCAGGAAGATTTTCATCCGCCGAGAAAAGGCCGAAGGCCGACTATTTGAGCGCGTAGACATAGGCATCCATTGCCGTCCCGTCATCCAGTGTCACCTTGGTCAACACGCGCTGATACTCAGCCCCTTCAAACTCATCCAGCGCCGCCCAGTGCTCGTGGAAATTCTCGGAAGCGAACACGTAGCCTTCGATCACATCGCCATCCTCGGCAATCACCAGACCGGGAAAGCCCATCGCCGCACCCCATCCGGCCTGCGACAGGCGCCCCTTCAGCGAAGCGGCCTGCCACGTGCCGCCGATGTTCAGCATCACATGCTCATTTGGCCGGCCAGGGCCCAGGGTTCCATAAACGAAAAGACGTTCCACGATTGCTCCTGCCAGTCAAAAAAGGGAGGGATCCTGACGGATGAACGATGCGCAGGCAAGACCGCGATCGGTTGTGCGTCGAGCGGGTCAGAAACCCGTCGATCAACGCCAACACCTGTTCCTGGATCACCTCACGGGAACGAGCGCCGCCGTCCGCACAGATGATGCCGTCGCCGGGCGAATACTCTTCGAGCAGGGGAATGGCCGGCGACTGCAATTCGCCCCTTCGAGGCCGTGCCAAATTGTCGTTTTTCATTGTTTTTATCTTCCTTGATCAAATCGTGCAAACAGGACGTTCGCCCAGACGTTCTACCAGTCTTACGAGATAACCATCCGGATCCTGAACGAGAAATTCACGCTGGCCGACTTCGACATCGTCAGCGCGATACCAGGTGTCTTTGCGGGTTTTATAAAGTGGAATCTGGGCGGCGCCCAGTCTTTCGATGATGGGAGCAACCGCCTCAACGTCAATCTGCAGATTGACGCCTCTTCCGAAGGGCTTGCTCAGCTCCGCCGTCAGCCACTGGCCTGCATTCGGATCTACCTGCTCAAGCATGACTTGAGCGCCATTCAGGTCGAGGTAGGCGAAGCCATCTTCAGGGCGTTGATAAGCGATGGTGAAGCCCAGACAGGAGATCCAGAAAGCGAGGCTGGTCTGCAGATCCGTGACCATCAGTTCTGGAACCAGTTTGTTCCGTTCAAACATGAGTGAATTCCTTTTCGTTGAAGTCGGAGCGGCGGTGCCAGACTTCTTTCCCGCGATAATACGAGTCGGGCGCATGGTAAGCGCGAATCGGGGAGCACCGAAAGCTGCACGCATCGAGAATCGTCACAAACCGCGATGACAGGGCCATCTCTCCATGCCTGTAAAAAAACTGACTAGAATCCACATACACTCTTTCAAGGAACGACCCATGTCCGGTTTACGCACGTTGATTGCGACCACGACCTGTATTGCGCTGTTGAGCACTTCGGTGTCAGCGCTGGCCGATCCTGGCAATGGAAAGGGGCAGGGCAAAGGCAACCCGCATAACAGCCAGGATCATGGCAATCAGGGGAAAAAAGGCGGGGGCGGTTATCAGGGGCACGGCCCAAGTATCGATCGCGGCGGGGTGATCGGGATTGTGGACGGCTATCGTGGCTACTGGACCCCAGGCCCGCCATTGCCGCCGGGCATTCAGAAGAACCTGGCGCGGGGCAAACCGCTGCCGCCCGGTATTGCGAAGAAGCTCGATGGTCGACTGCTCGGCAGACTGCCGCACTACGACGGCTATGAATGGCAGCAGGTCGGCACCGATCTGATCCTGGTCGCGCTGGCCACCGGGCTGATTTATGAAGTGCTCAATGGCGCCTTCGATTGAAAAATAGATCTGTCCCCATATGAAAAAGCCCGGCGGATAAGGCCGGGCTTTCGTCGGGTACTGCGGTAAAACCCGGCATTCAGGCGTTACGACTTTCGATCAGACGGTCAGAACCACCTTCGGCAACTGCATCACTGAACAGCGGATCGGTTTCAGTCGCGGCAACCGCATCACTGAACAGCGGATCAGTTTGGGTCGCAGCAGCAACCGCATCACTGAACAATGGATCGGTTTGAGTCGCAGAGGCAACAGCATCGCTGAACAGTGGGTCGGTTTGAGTCGCAGCGGCAACCGCATCGCTGAACAGTGGATCGGTTTCAGTCGCCGCAAAAGCATTCAGGGCGAAGAGCGAGAAGGCGATGCCGATGAGGGTTTGGCGTTTCATGGTTCTGTACTCCGTGTGCAGTGGGTTGGTATGGAGCAGATCCTACGCTTTCGATTTGATATGAGAACTTCATTGAATTAATGGTTGTTATTGATGCGGTCAATGATTGGGCTCGGTGGCCTGAGATGCGCTGAACGGTACCGATGACACCAATTCGCTTGCCAGTCACTGCGTAATAAACCTGCGAATCGCTTGAATGGTTTCGACGGGCGCTTCTTCCATCAGCCAATGACCCGCACCGGCGATCACCAATTCGGTGACGTTGTCGGCGGCATTACGCATCACGATGGCTTCATTGTTGCCGAAGGACTTCTCACCGCCGACCGCCAGCACCGGCATTTTCAGTTTGGTCTTCATCGACGCCTCGTTGTCCACCGCGTCCTGGCGGATCGCGCGGAACTGGGCGAACGCCGCGTGCATGGTGCCGGGGCGGGCGTAGAGTTTGGCGTAGTGTTGGCGGGTGGCTTCGTCGACTTTTTTCGGGTCGCCGGCGAACTCGTTCCAGAAGCGGTCGAGGTAGATACGCTCACGCCCGGCCACCAGTCTCTCTGCGTCCGGGCCGCCGAAGTCGAAATGCCAGAGCATCGGCGAGCGAACAATCTCGTTCCACGGCGGGATCCCTGGAACGGGCGCATCCATCACTACCAGGCGATCGGTCTGCTGGGGATACCGCGAGGCGTAGGCGAAGGCGACCATGGTGCCGATGTCGTGGCCGACCACCACCGAATGCTCGATGCCCAGCGAAGCCAGCACCGCGCGAATATCGCCGGCCTGAGTCTTCTTATCGTAGCCATCGGCAGGGATCGACGACAGGCCCATGCCCCGCAAATCCGGCACCACCACGGTGTGATCCTTCGCCAGATCCGCCGCCAGCGGCGCCCACATATCACCGGTGTCGCCGAAACCGTGCAACAGCACCACCACCGGGCCTTTGCCGCCGATGCGCGTGTGGATTTTCGCACCGTCGACGGCGATGTCCTGAGTGCGGAACGAGGCGGGGAAGGGCGTCACGTCCGCATGGGCCGGAACACTCATGGCCAGCAGCAGGGAAGCGGTGAGCAGGGCGCGGATCATGGCGGTCACTCCAGAGGGGTGGCTGGAGCGTAGACGGATTTGTGGTCGCTGAAGTGCGAATAATGGGCACAGATCGGTTTGTGGACTGGATTTTGGCAACGCTTCAGGAAAGGTATCCGCTGACCCCATCCCACAACAGCTTCAGGGCCGTGACCACCAGCAAGCCGTAGCAGGCGCGGTACATCTGACGCTGGTCCAGTCTGGCGTGCAGCCGCCAGCCCAGCCAGACGCCGCTGGGAATGGCGAGCAAGCTGACGAGCATCAGTGTCAGCACGTTGCCGGTAGGTTTGGCCAGCAGCAGCCATGGCACTGCCTTGAGAAGATTGCCCACGGTGAAAAACAGGCTGGTCGTTCCGGCATACATCTGCTTGCTCAGCCCCAGCGGCAGCAGATAGATCGCCAGTGGCGGCCCGCCGGAATGCGCCACCATCGTCGTGATACCCGAAGTAATGCCGGCAGCCACGGCTTTGGGTGAGGAGCGCGGCCGCACTCGGACTTCTCCGCCCGCTTTGAACCACAAACCGACAAACAACAGCGTGATCGCCGCCATGACGATGGCGATGGCGCGGTGGTCCAGTACCCGGAAAAGCAAATAGCCGGCGCCGATGCCGACGATCAAACCTGGTACCAACAACTTCAGGTCGGGTTTTGACCAGGTGGAAGGCTTCCAGTAGCGCAGGCTGAACAGATCCATGGCGACGAACAATGGCGCCAGCAGCCCGCCAGCCGTGATCGGGTCCATCACCAGCGACAGCAGCGGAATCCCGACAATCGCAAAGCCGCCACCAAACGCGCCCTTCATGAAGCAGATCAGGAACACGCCGGCGAAGGTGACGAGGAGGGTGGTGAAGGTCAGATCCACGGCGTGTGCTCACTTCATTTCGGGCGGGGAGTGGCCTTAATTTCGCTCACGGTCTGCAGGATGAACAGTTACAGTTTCGAGGCCGATCCACGGACCAGTTGCCAACTGGATCGAATGTGGGCCTCGGGCAAAGTTCGGTTTGGGGAGATAGGGGCATATGCGGCTTGAAGACATCCTGACCGAAGACCTTTACGTGGTGTTCTGCGGAATCAATCCGGGCTTATTGGCGGCAGCGGGTATCCGGCAAGAAGTCGATCAAGTGGGGGCTGCAAGAGGACACGTTCGGCGGCGCTGACGTCTGGATACTGCCCAATCCCAGCGGGCGCAATCTGGCTTTCAATCAGGCGCAACTGGTGACGGCGTATCGTCAGCTTTACCTGGCAACACGCGAAACCATGATCGACTCCCAGTCCGGGATGGGTTTTATATAAAGCAGCTCGTATTCCCCATTTTTTGATGACGCGCAAGGAGCGGCCCTTGATGGATTACCTGATTCGAAACGCTACGAATGCAGATGCGCCAGCGATCAGTCGAACGATCCTCAATGCTTTGCGCGCGTCGAACGTTAAGGACTACTCCGCCGAAATCATCGAGCAAGTGGCGCAAAGCTTTTCTCCCCCGGCGATCCTTCATCTGCTGACTAAGCGTCAAGTCCTCGTGGCTACAGCCGGCAGCCATATCGTTGCAACCGCAAGCCTGGATCACGACATTGTCCGAAGTGTGTTTGTCGATCCGTGCCATCAAGGAAAGGGCGTCGGAAGACGCCTGATGGAGAGGATTCAATCACTTGCCATCAATGCAGGTCTGAACCAGCTGCGTGTGCCCTCTTCAATCACTGCAGAAGGCTTCTATGCTTCGCTTGGGTTTGAAAAGGTTCGAGACGAGTTTCACGGGGCGGAGCGCACGGTCATCATGGCGAAGGCATTGGAGCTGTAGCGCCCCAGAGTGCAGAGAGGCACGAGGCCTACTTGATGGGGACAGATCTATTTTCACGTTTGGGATTAGTAGATCGGTCCCCATTTTTCCTAAACTCGAGGTCGTTCCAGCTTGATCCACTCTTGTACTGTCTTGCGCTGCCATTGGCGTTGAGCGTAATCCTCCAGTTGAGCCGGCACAGTGTCTCCGTTGAGTATCAATCGGTTCAGCATCAACGCGAGATCAACATCGGCGATCGACCATTCACCAAAAAGGTAGTCCGGATTGTCGGTCAGCAGCCATTGAGCGACATCAATCAACTTTTGCTTGGCAGCCTCAGCCGACGCTGACAATGGTCCATATTTCTGACCATAGAACACGACAAGGGTAGAGCGCTCCTGTCGGATCGGGAGCAAATCACTGCGTAGCCACGCTTGAACTTGCCTCACTGCCGCGCGTTTCTGTGGGTGCCGTGGGTAAACAGGTGTCTGGGGGAACACATCTTCCAGGTATTCCGTGATCGCCGACGACTCCGACAACGCAAAGTTGCCATGCACGAGGGTAGGCACTCTCTGAGTCAGCGAAAGACGGGCGTAATCGCTGGCCTGGTTCTCCAGTTTGTCCAGGTCCAGGGTGCTCATTTCGAACTCGATTCCCTTTTCTCGAAGGGCCACAAAGCACGACATTGCGTAGGGACTGGTGAATTGAGCATCGACGTAAAGGCGCAGGCTTGAGTCATTCATAGCGTCATCTCCATATGCTGAGTGGACACGCTAAAAGATTCGACGCTTTAAATAAAATTCATGTTTTTTATGGAGGCATTCCTGTCAGGAATGCAGTATGGCGGCGGGCGAACAGGAATGGGGACGGCTCTTTTTTTTCACCACCGGATAAAAAGATCTGTCCCCATTTTTATCTGAACGCCACGCCCGCCTGGAAAACAGGGAATTGATCCCTGTTCCCCGGTGGCCAACCTAGGGCAGTCCTTTCACTAAACGCAAACACCCCGGGCCAATGCCCTTCGTAGTTAACGAGGGTGTCGGCCCGGGCTGTTTGCGTTCCATAACCTCTTGAGCCGCGCTTTTTCCTGCAGCAGCGTGGAACTCAACAAGTCGCGCTACAGAAGCCGCCTGGAGGAAATCTCTTTCCAGATTCAGCCGTCGACTAGCGACCCTTTTTTGGTTAATCCGAGTTGGGCGACGTTGTGCTTAGGTGTCTTCAGTAAAGAGGGAAACGTTAATGTAGAAATACTTAATTTCTGACCACGAATCCCTTTTGTCTATCGGCGTCTCTTCGGATCCCATACCCAGCATGTACCCCACACGTGTTTTTTTATCGCGATAGAAGAACGGTGCTGAATCCCATCCGCAACACATATGCTGAAGTTGTGGCAAACCGAAGCTTTGATTCATGTATCGCTCAGCTTTAAGCGCATCAAGGCCTTTTACTCGGTAGCGAGCAATCAAAGGTTTCCCTTGTATGTCGTTGTCCTGGGTGCACGTCAGAAGCTCAACAAATTCAGGTTTGTCGCTGATTTTTGCCAGGAAGTCCTCACAGTGCTGTTCAGCCTTTGCGCAACCGGCCAAGACAGACAGCACTCCGAAAAAGAGTCCAAGGAATAACTTTTTCATCTATTTTTCCACGACCAAGGTGCCAATGTACTTTCCTTTGCCTTCTTTCATACGCTTATCAATCAGGTAGTCGTAAATATCGTTCCATTTCAGTAGTTCGTAAAAAGTAACGCAGCCTTCTGATAAATGTCCGATGTGGACGTACCGACTGCTGTTCCCGGTTGTGCCTTGTACTTCAATAGGGAACCAGACGTCGTTGCATCGAATTTTTCCAGGGTGAGCAGCCTTGTAACCAGCAGTGGAAATGTTGGCATGAGACTGATCGGGAGCCATTATTTTATGAGTACCTGGCGGAAGCGGTGTGTATTGGCCACCCCAAACACTATTTAGCGTGACTCTGGCCGTTTTACCATCGAAGCTAGCGATGGCCCATTGTTGTTTGTTCGTATCTCCTCGGATGTTGGAATGTTCAGGTACTGGGCTTCCACTGTATTTAACCTTCAAAACAGCAGGCGGTTTTGGAGCAACACTCGAAAAATACTTCTCGGCATTTTGAGTGCCCATACTGGCTTCCTCGCCAACATGTGAGCTATTACCGTCAGCCACTCTAAAGTAAGTGCGACCTCCTTTTTCTCTGAGTAGCGTTACTTTTGTGTACTCACAGAGATAGGCATCGTTACCACTTGGTTCAAGGCGTATTCTCAACCACCCGCTATCATCAGGTCTGCGCGAATATTTGGTAGTGACAGTAACTTGGTGGTTGCTATCTTGCTGGTTATTTGAACTTGTCCGATTGTTGGTAAGTACTGACATTCTTCAGTGTCCATTCAGAAGTTTGGATCAAGCGAGATCGTCTGGTTCCAGATGTAGTTCTTCAACGATTGAGGTTGGAATACGCTGGGTTTTTCCGAGCTCGTTCGTTACGCCTCTATAAACTTTTCCCGACGCGGTGGTGACCATATAGGCAAAGTCGGCCACGGGTTCACCATCAGAATCGAGCAAGGTAAATTGCTCATCGAAGCCCAATGAAAGCGGAGTAACCGGAGTGATCGCCGCACCTCCACCACTGTTGCCGATGATAACGGTGCCAGACCCTCCCGTAACTACATTGCCATGACTGCCGAGGCTTCCAACAACAACCGCTGGCAAACCGTTGATCAGTACACTGGTCATGACGTTGCCTGCGATCTGGCTTCCACAAGCGGTAGGATCAGTTTGTCTGGCTGCGCTCAAACCGTCAAAAAATACATCTGGCGAACCACTGGTAATAGGGTTGGTGCCATGACCCGGTAATGGGCAAGCTGTAGGGTCGGACACTCGAGCTGCAGGTTTACCACTCATAAAAATCTCCTTAGTTGATGTGGGTTTGATAAGAGCCGGCCGTGCTTCCAAAGCACCAACAGCAATTAACCGGATCGAATAATGAAATTTGATCCCAGTTACTGGATTCAGCGACTCGTGTTGACATTGCACCTAGAGCTTCAGTCTTGTGCCAAAACATTTCTTTCGGATGGGCAACATCCAGTTCATTGAGAAACGTGTTGTAGTCGGGGAGTTTCAAGAGTCCGTAAACGTTTCCAAGCTTGCGTGGAAGTTCATCACCCCAGTTTAAGTAGTAATCTCTTCCCCAATTGCGCACGTCGATGTAAGTGAACCATCCCATGGGTACAAGCTGTTTGTTTTGAATCAACAATTGGTCGTTTTGTGCAGCAAAGCCAAGGCAAATGTGAAGATTCAAACCGCTTTGTTGCTCCGCTAAAGGGCCAGGATAGAAAAACTGCGAGAGAGGTTGTGCTTCAAGATCAGAATTTTGTGCTGCAAGTTCTGCGTCGAGTCGAGAGACAAATGCCCGAACCGCAGAGATGCCATTGAAAGTCGTTGTGCAGCTGACCTCTTGATATTGACCGTCGCTGTTTCTTCTGGTCAAACCATAGAGGCGAATTGAGGATTTAAACGTAGGTGACTGATGCATCCCTGCTCCAGAAAAAAAATGACAAGACACCTCAAAATGAGGGGACGTGCCTGGCTCTTGTCCATTGAGCTCCATTTAGGAAATTTCGGAAATTCGCAAGAGGTATACCTCTTGGCTTGCTGTCGAAATTGCCCATTTCCCGCTAATGCGCGCGCTGGCCAGATTGTCAGGTAAGGAGGGTTTTGTCGATGATGAGCGTCCGAAAATAGTCCCATCCTCTTTTCATCACATGCCTGCCTGAGTCGAAGTCTGTATCAAAAACGGGGCGTGATGCGCTTGCTGTAGGAGCAGCCGCAAACCGGTGCTCCTACAAACATTGGTTGGTTATGCGACCTCGACGTGATCCAGCGCCTGATTCACCGCCAGCTCGGCGATCATCACGATCTGCGTAATACCGATCGCCGTCTTGCGATGCGAGGGATCGAGCGTGGCCGCGAAATTACTCAGCATCTCACTGGCTGCACCGAGGTTTTCGCTGGCGTTGGCCAGCAGGCATTCGGTGTTGAATTTCGGATTGGCCAGGTACATCCGCTCGGGCTCGTTCAAGGACGACATGATCCCGGCGGCGGGGAAGAGGTAGTGATCCAACGCACGCTCGGCGGCGTCGTGGAGTTTTTTGGAGTTGGGGGATTCGTAGGGGGAGGTGGGGTCTGTTTCGGGTGGGTTGGGTGTTGGTTTGATCATGGTGGAACTCCTTGTGTCGTCATCAGGAGCCATCACCCACACGCTACCAAACGTTGGGTGGTGGCCATACGCAGGTTGGTAGACCGGGACACAAGGAGACCGGCGCGCCCGAAGACGCCCTGTGCATGGCCACCATAAAGCCGAGGCGATTGACCGCCGCGATGGTGTGCTCTGCATCTTGTGTTTATCTCGGGCTACCAAACCCGATCACTGTTTTTCAGTGACCCGGAAACGATAAAACCCGCGGTGTAGACACACAAGCCGGCGGATTCTGGCGTAGTCGTAGGCAATGACGCAAGGCGTTGTAGCCTTGGGGAAGTTACGGCGGGTTGCTTTAAACGGAGCTGTTTAAAAGCTCAAAGCCTGGAGGAAATCTCCTTCCAGATGTAGCCATAGTTGTACTGCAGCCAACGAACCAACGCCTTATCAAACTGCCTGCGAAACCAATTACGTTTTCTTGCTGCCAGCCTTTCCTCAATTGAGGCTCTGAGCGAGTCAGGATCGAAGCCTGTCCAGACAGTGGGCAAGACAGCTGCAAGATTGGTGAAACACACGGGCGCCACTTCTGAATACAGGATTTTGTACAGCGCGTCCGGATCGACGCCTTTGACCTCACGCGCGATGTAGTCGTAATCGGTCGGAAAATCGTTGAAAGGCCAGGAGAGTGCAGCCCTGACGTCGGTCAGCTGCGGCTCAGTCAGAAGATGTCCCAAAACCAAACTCCTTTTAGTTCGCCACTCAGTGGATGAGGATAAGAGACGGGTATTTCTTGAGAGATAGTACTGGGCTTTATTGGCAGAAAGGGAACGGCGGGATTTTCAGGATTTCGGAAAGTGCGGAATTTTTGCGAGCCATTCGCGGTGGGCGAGAGCGCTTGGCACGGAGCCAAGCGCTCAGGGTAGGGCGGGGCACTTACGGCTCCACCCTGATGTTTCAGTTTTTGCTGGCGTTCAGCTTGCGCAGTTCTTCGTAGGTCGCCGACTGGACGAACCAGAAGCCGGAAATGATGCACCAGCACAGGGTGCCGGCCACGAAAATACCCAGCGCCGGCAAGAACCCGCTGGTGAAAATCGCGACGATAGCGACCAGCCAGATGAATGCCAGGGAGAGATAGAGGACGGTGTTGTTGACGCTGATGACGAAGTCTTTCACGAGGGCATATTCCTTGCGGGATGTAGAAAAATTCCCCCTCTCCGGGGGAGGCGCAAGCATGCTATCACAATGCCTTCATGCTTCAAGGAACGGGACGGACTCGTTATTCATAAAATAGATTTTTCCCATTTTTTATATGGTCGATAACAAGGGAATTACTGCGACGTCTCTCCACAGACATTCCAAACTCTCAAAGATAAATTTGGCGTTCAATAAGCCAATACTTGGAAGGATAAATCGAGCTTCCTTCACTTTCCTTGTAGGCCTAAGCTATTAGGAAAGTGAAGGAGTCAAGACCGAAGAACTCACGAGGATTCAACGAGGCGAGGCTTTCGTGCATAGAACAGCCAAGCCATGATGCTGGTGTGTGCGACCGCAAACGGTCTTCTATGTGCGTGAAGCATCAACCTCAATATACTTCTTGACTCACCTTGGCGTCTAGCTCTCTAGAAAAATCAAAATCTCCCCATTTGGTGAACCAATTTTTGCTATATCTTTGAATTCTCTGCAAATTATTTTTAGGAACGCCATACAGTTGCAAAATTATTTTTTTAGTATCATCGCTCACAAATGGGCATGCTATGAGATCGAGCGCCAAATGCACCATTTCAGAGTCACCTACCAGCGAGTCCTGCTTCTGATGGAACCTCTCCAATACATGCTTTTCCAAAGCTGTCCTGAGCCGTGAGTAACGAGCTTTATTCTCTATGTAGAAAAATATGGTTACTACAGAGAAGTAGTTTAGATTAGATTTCGCTTGGAATTGGCCATCTTTGAGCTCGAAACCAAAGCTGTAGCCGAGTACTTTTTCATCTATGCGATAGTTTCTACCTAGCTGGCGCATTAGAACTAAAAGGTACATGATCTCAATTTTTGCGCCGTTTCCATCTGAGTGGTGATCCATTACGCTTCGGCATCTCTCGTATATTATTTGGGAAATCAGTGCGCCGTAGCTCAAACCAATTGGCTCGTTTTTGTAAAATGAAAGAATGCGCTGGCATATGCGGCATAGCTTAATGGTGGTGTTAACTTTTGGAGAGACTGCGTAGATAAAAAAT
>NZ_RRZJ01000050.1:0-16215 GCF_004368175.1 Pseudomonas sp. CH235 | reverse complement strand
CCTTTGCAACTTCTGTTTAGGCAGGCTTGAGCGCGGTGCCAACCGCGTATCAAGCCTGTAAAAGGTGTAAACGATGTCCCCGGTCTAATGTGTAAAGGATGTACCGGTCTCTACAGTGAGGGGGTAGGGGCTGACTGACGAAACATGGTTTCAGCCAGACACCAGACACAAAAAAGCCGCACAACCCAAAAGTCATGCGGCTTTGTTTTATCAACCAATCAAGTGTCTTGCTTGTTGGTCAGCACCTTGCCGGTCGTTGCATCGAAGTCCACATCGAACTCCTTGCCATCCGCAGTACGCAACTCAACTTCATACTCATAACCATTGAAGTGGTTATCCAGGTCAGTGTCAGTAATGGTCGCACCCGGATGCAGTTTCAGCGCTTCTGCGTTCATCGATTCCAGCGACTTGATCTTGCCGGACTTGACCAGTTCAGGGATCTGGTCAACGCGAACGTCAGCCTGGGCCAGGCCAGCGGTGAGGGTCAGGGCGGCAGCGGTAAACAGGGCAGTCAAGGTTTTCATCGGTTATTCCTTTGGGTGATTCGTTTGAGTGAGTTCAGGTTAATCGCCGCAACTTAACTCACCCTTAAAACGCAGCGGGCAGGCCGGACTCCCCGAGGGAGCGAGCCTGCTCGCGATACTGACGCCCTGATTTACAGATCAGAAGCCGTTGTTCTTCAACACCTGATCCACACTGGCGGCGGCCGGGCGTTTGTAGAACTTCAGCAGTTCGCTGGCGCGGTTGGTGAAGATGCCGTCAACGCCAGCGGCCATGACTTTCTCGAAGTCCACTGGCTCATCCACGGTGTAGACGTGCACCAGCAGACCCTTGTCGTGGGTGTATTTGTTCATCCATGGCTGCACCAGATCCGAATAGCTCTGATCGCCGCCGTGGGTCAGCTTCGCCGAAGGGCCGGTGCCGATGGCGCCCTGTGCCTTGGCGTAGTCGATCCACTGCTTGAATTCGGCTTCGGATTTCGGCTCCTGCTTGCCGTAGAACGCGTTCTTGTCCTTCTCGCCGGATTCGGCAAAGGTCACTTTGGATTTCGGCTCGATGCTGCCTTCGCCGACCCACAGCAACAGGATCTTCGGCACCTGCGGCATTTCCTTTTGCAGCATTTCCAGGCTGCTCTTTTCGAACGTCTGCAGGATCACCTTGCCGTTGCTCTCGCCGACGCTGGCGACGTTTTTAGCCGGTTTGGCGCCGGCCGGAACCAGCCAGCCACGGGCCTGGAGTTTTTCCTTCAGGTCATGCTCGATCCCCGGGAACAGCTTCGGCTCCTTGGTTTCGATGTACAGGCCGGGTTTGTGCTTTGGGTTGGCCTGGGCGATGTCGATGATTTCGTCGAGGGTCAGAATCTTCAGACCGACGTAAGACGGGCGGGCGCGATCCGGGTACTTGGCGTTGTACCAGCTGCCGGCGTCGAGGGTTTTCAGTTCGGCCATGGTGAAGGCATTGGCCGGGCTGTCCTTGCGTTCCGGGAACTTGGTGGCGACGTCGGTGGTGCGCTGCAGGTTGTCGTCGTGCAGGGCGAACAGCACGCCGTCCTTGCTGCGCTGCAGGTCCATTTCCAGGTAATCGGCACCCAGGTCGCGCGCCAGTTTGTAGGAGGCGGCGGTGGATTCCGGGGCATCGAAGGACGCGCCACGGTGGGCGATCACCGCCGGGTGCGGAATGCCCTCGGAGGCAGCGAGCGCAACCGGGTTTGGCTGACTGGCGGCGTGGGCCTGGCCGAGGCCGAGCATCAGGCTCAGCAGCAGTGCGCTTTTGGTGAAGGTGGCGGGCATGTCGAGGTCCTTTCGCAGGTATTTTCGAAGATGTCCCTTTTAGCAACTCAAACGAAAACGTGCTATCGCAAGACCGACATAAACGTACTGAAAGCGAAAATTTGCGCACTTTTGTGCGTTCGTTTGCAGTACGCTTGGCCACGGCAACCGCCCCGGCAGAGGGCGCGCCTCAATGCCCTGCGTGTAAACCTTCGATCACTCTTGTGAGGTTTACCATGCGCATCACATCGCAACTCATCTGCCAGGCCGCCGACGACCTCAAGGGCTTCGTCGGCCTCAACCGCAAGACCGGACAGTACATCGTGCGCTTCAGTGAGGACTCGTTCGGCATGGACGTGGCCGATGACGGCATCATTCCGTGCAGCGAATTCGTCTGGGCACCGACCACCGAACAGACCATGACCCTCAAGCGCGAACTGATCCAGTTGCTGCTGGACCAGAATATTGATGACCGGATCAACATCACCGAGCCTTTGCGGGTTTACATGAGTAAACGCGAAGTGCCGGAGATTGAGGCGGTGCGTAGTCTGGTGAAGGGCTGAGATGCTTCGGTGAATCATTTGCCGCCATCGCCAGCCTGCTGACGATGGCGCAATATTCATTTCCCGAACCGATACTCCCGCTCCACCCGACACACCCGCGTATGAAACGCCGAATACCACTCAGCCCGCCCGCGCGCCTGAATCACCCGGTGCTCCGGATGCTCGCGCCAGGCCAGAATCGCCGCCTCACTCTCCCAGTACGAAACCGTAATCCCCACCCCGTCTGCCCCCCGGATCGAATCGATGCCGAGAAACCCCGGTTGCTCGGCGACCAACTGCATCATGCGCTCGGACGCTTCGGTGTAGCCGTTGTCACCCTCGGTACGGGTCGAAGTGAAGATCACGGCGAAACACTCAGTGTCCGGTTTCATCGACATTGCTCCGAGCAGGCTTCAACAAATGCCCGCACCAGTGGTGGCAATTGCCCCTTGAGCGCTGCGCGTTCCGGCTGGAACAGTGTGGCGACAAAGAACACATGGTTTTTCAGTTCGATGGCGCGCAGATCGCCTGCCGAGTCGTGACCCACAGCGTGTAGTTCATGGGTCAGCAACTCCCGTTCGAACTGCGGATTCACACCGTAGCGGCAGCGATAGCCTTCACGAATTTCCGACATTTCGTACGCACTGGCGATCAACGAACCGGGCACCAGATGAATGCTGTCCACCGCTTCCACTAGAGAGCAGGTCAGCGGTGTGAGCACTGCGCGGCTCGAGTCAGGCGAGGTTTCGCCATGTTCGGCGTCGGCCCAGCCCAGCACGTGGCGGGAAAACTCCAGCACCGCATGCTGAAAACCTCCGCAGGTGCCGAGGAACGGTCGCTGTTGCTCGCGGGCAAAGCGGATGGCTCGCAGGGCACCGTCTTCGCTTTTGTAGGGGCTGGCCGGGACACACCAGAAGCCGTCGAATTGTTCCAGCGGCGTCTCGGGCAGGATTCGGTCGGTGGCCAACCATTCGAATTCGACCGGATGGCGAAGGTGTTCCGCCGCCAGTCCGAGGGCAACCGGGATGGCCTGGTGGGCGGTGACTTGCGGATCGAAATCACCGATCAGGGCGATGCGCAGGGCTCTGGATTCCATGAGTACTCGCTGTGCTTGTTGAGGAATGAACCTCACTATAGATTGGCGTTCACGCACTCTAAATTGGCGTTTGCCCAAGTGATCAATGCAGCCACGCAATATCAACTCGACTTCCCGGATCTGGCCCTGATCCTCGCTTTAGTACGCGGCGGCTCTCTGGCCCGGGCCGCGCAGCTGTTGAGGGTTGATGTGTCGACGGTGTTTCGCGCCGTGCGCCGACTGGAAGCGTCACTCGGTCAGCAACTGTTCGAAAAAAGCCGCGCCGGTTACCTGCCCACCAGCCTCGCGCAAACCCTGGCCGAGCAGGCCGAACGCGCCGAGCAGGCACTCGAAGCTGCGCGTATTGGTGTGGAGCAGGGCGGCGAAGTAGTCAGCGGCACGGTGCGCCTGACCTGTACCGACTCGGTGTTGCAAGGTCTGCTGCTGCCGGCGCTGGCGCAGTTCATGCCGAACTACCCGGCGCTGACCATCGAGCTGAGCACCTCAAACGATTTCGCCAACCTCAGCCGCCGCGATGCCGACATCGCCCTGCGCCTGACACGTACACCGCCGGAGCATCTGGTCGGACGGGAGCTGGCGAAGATTTCCTACCGGGTCTGCGCCAGTCAGCGTTATCTACAAAATGTTGAAGCGGCCGATCTGGCGGCGCTGACCTGGATCGCCCCGGACGACTTTCTGCCCGATCACCCGACCGTCGCCTGGCGCCGCCAGCAGTTGCCCGGTGTGACGCCGAGCTACCGCTGCAACAGCATGCTGTCCGTAACGGAACTGGTCCGCGCCGGACTGGGCGTGGCGGCGTTACCGGACTTTCTCATCAATGAAGGGCTGCAAGCCCTCAGCGAACCCTTGCACGGTTACGACACCGCGCTGTGGCTGCTGACCCGTCCGGACTGCCGCGCGTTGCGCTCGGTGGTCACGCTGTTCGATGAACTGGGGCGGGCGTTGCGGTTGCGGTGATCGCGTTTAACCCGGCGCGCGGTCATTGGCGAACATGCTCACGGCTTCCACCGCTTCGCTGGCGCCGTCACGGATCTGCAAAATCACCGTGCCGGCCTGATCCGCCAACTCAACACCTTGCGCTGCTCGCCCTCGGGTGCCATCCATGCTTTTGATAGCTTGACGGGTTTCCGACTGGATCAGACCGATCATGTTGGAAATTTCCGCTGTCGACCCGCTGGTGCGCGCTGCCAGTTGCCGCACTTCATCGGCCACCACGGCGAAGCCGCGACCTTGCTCGCCGGCACGGGCGGCTTCGATGGCGGCGTTCAGGGCCAGCAGATTGGTCTGATCGGCAATCGCGCGGATGGTGTTGACGATGGCGGTGATCTGCTCGGAGCGCTCGCCGAGCTGCGCGATCAAGGTTGAAGACTCGGCGATGTCGTCGGCAATTTCGCGCATTTCACTGGCTGCTTGCTGAATGACTTGAGTGCCTTGTTCGGCGACTTTTCGGGTGGCGACGGAGATGTGATAGGCGGCACTCGCACTGCGCGCATCCTGTTCGTGCTGTTCGACCCGAGCGGTCACGTCCGACGCGAACTTCACCACTTTGCACAAGCGGCCGGCGGCGTCGTAGACCGGGTTGTAATTGGCTTCAAGCCACACGGTCTGCCCGCGTTTGTCGACGCGTTCGAACTGGCCCTGAAACAGTTCGCCCTGATTCAACCGGCGCCAGAAATCCTGATAGGCGCTGCTGTTGACCAGTTGCGCGGGGCAGAACAAACGGTGATGTTTGCCTTTGAGTTCGGCGAGGGTGTAGCCCATGCGCGTCAGAAAATTCTGATTGGCGGTGAGGATATTGCCGTCGAGATCGAATTCGATCACCGCCATAGCGCGGTCGATCGCCTGCAATTTTGCATTGGCTTCGCTTTCCTGCTGCACTTTGGCGGTGACATCCATGGCGTACTTGACCACTTTCACTACGCGGCCCGAGTCATCCTTGATCGGGTTATAGCTGGCCTCGAGCCAGATCGGACGGCCCTGGCTGTCGATGCGTTCAAAGGTGCCAGACTGGAACTGGCCGCTTTTCAATCGCGACCACAACTCGGTGTACTGATTGCCACGGGCAAACTCTGGAGAACAGAAATGGCGATGGGGCTGCCCGATTACCTGTTCGCGGGTGTAACCCATGGTTTTCAGGAAGTTGTCGTTGGCGCGCAGAACCACACCGTCGACGTCGAATTCGATCACTGCCATGGAGCGGTTGATCGCCTCCAGCAGGCCGGCTTGTTGGTTGATGGTGTTTTGGAGATCGACGAGGGCAGTCTTGTGGCGGTTGAAAATCATGTTCATGGCACTCTGGAAATAGGACTGAAGGTGGGGTCCCTGTTTCCGCGTCAGCCAGCCAGATATATCAATGGCTGGAAGCAGTGTGCCAGCATCCCGGCTGGCGGATTAACTTATACAAAACTTTATAAACTTGTACAAGAAATCGATTTTTCTCAATTTTGTACAAGTTTTTCAGGCGGGTGTTCGGCTCAACGCTACGCTGATTGTGTTACGTCCCGTGTGCTTGGCCGTGTACAACGCCTTGTCGGAATCTTCGAACCACTCAAGGGCATCGGCGTAAGAGGTTTGATAGCGAGCAAGCCCGATACTCAGGCTGACTCGCAGCTCGGAAACGTCGGGATGGCGGTATCGATCCAGTGCCTGACGCAGTTGCTCCATCAGCGCTTCAGCCTTGCTCAGGGGCAGGTTGGGCAGGATCACGCAGAATTCATCGCCACCGTAACGCCCGGCCAGCTTGCTTTCGTCGAGTACGAATTTCAGCTCTTGGCTTAACTGCCGCAGCACCGCATCGCCGACGATGTGTCCGTAACTGTCGTTGATCGACTTGAAATGATCGATGTCGATCAACGCCAGAATGGCTTGGGAATTGTGCTGCCGGCACTGCTGGAACTTGAGATGCAGCAAGTCTTTCCAGGCGCCGTGGTTGAGCAGGCCGGTCAGGCTGTCGGTGCGGCTCAGGGCGCTCAAGCTGCGTTTGTGCTCGGCGAGTTTGATCGCCAACCGGTAACAGACCATGCCCAGCGCCAGCGGATAAAGGGTCAGCATCGGCAGGCAGGCCCAGACCTGAGTCTGTGTGGCTGTCAGGGTGAAATGGACGCCGAAGACTGACCAGCCCAGCAGCACGCCGATCACCTGGGCGAGGGCGCCGAGCCAGAACAGGCGTACGCCACCGGCGGCCACGTTGTTCATGGTCATCATCGACAGGATGGTGACGGTGGTCAGCGGATTGAACTGGAAACAGGCGGTCCAGAAACCACCGAATACCGAATCATAGAGCAGGTTGCGGCGTTCGGCGCGATACGGAAAGGCCGAGCGGGTCGACCATTGATAGGCCACATGCGGCCAGAGAAAGCCGTTAAACAGCAACACGGCCCAGAGCCAGGATGGCATGTTCAACGGATACAGCGCGGCACCCACACTGAAGAAACCGATGCCCAGTCCGATGGCCCTTGGCAAGTAAATGCGCCTGGCGAATGACAAGCCTTTGCCGCGTTGGTTTTCCATGGTGTTCTGCGCCAGATTCATTCTGAAACACTTTGCAGTGTAATTCTTCAGACTGACCGTTCATCGGCCAATGACAGACATTGTCATTTATTCCAGCGGGAAAATTCAGTGTCCTTGTGAGCCATTTACCGTGGCGCAGGCCCAATCTAGAGCTGATAGCAAGCCAGGAACATGTCCAGAGCAGAGTCGACCACGGCATTTTGCGCTGTGCTGTCGAGCGAGGGCTGGCCCATGGAGATCTGCGGCCAGAAGGCAAAGGTCTTCAGCAATCCTTGCACCTGATGCGCGGCGAACTCCGGATCGACCGGTTTCAATCGACCATCCGCCTGGGCGGCGCGAATCCACACCGTCACGCTTTCCTCACGTTCGCCCATACGCGCCACCATGTTCTGCGCGCGCTCCGGCGAATGGATCGCGGCCGCGATGGCGACACGGGCCAGATTCATGAAATTGTCGTCCGCCATCATTTGCAGTTTGGCAAACAGCATTTGGCGCAACTGCTCACGCAAAGGCAGATCGGGCTGATATGACACGGCTTGCTCGGTGCTGATCCGTGCCCACAACTGGTTGAGAATTTCGGCGAATAGCTCTTCCTTGCTCGGAAAATGGTTATACACCGTGCGCTTCGACACCCCGGCAGTGGCCGCAATCTTGTCCATGCTGGTGACCTCGAAACCATTGGCCCGGAACTCGGAAATGGCCGCGAGGATGATGGCTTCGCGTTTGCGATCGGTGAGGCGCGTTGGAGCTGTCATAAATTCGATTCGGCAGAAAAAGCGTGAAATTACACTCGGCAGTTTACTTGTCATCCGGTTTGTTGCAACCTAGAAACTACACCGTTCAGTGTAATGTTGCCTTAATCGCTGCACCCTAAAACCAGATGTCCGGCTGATGCGTGCGTGCCTTGGCCCTCTATCGTCCCACCGTGGAAAACCGTGAATTGTGCGATTTTCCTGGAGTCTTTCAGTCATGGCCAAATCAATTTCTTCCGCGGTTAGTCCAGCACCTGAAGCTTCGCGCCAGGCCGAAGGGACTTTCCGCAACCACGCGCCGGTGCAGCGCGAAGGTGTGCGCAAGATGCTGCGGATCATGTGGAACATGATCTTCCACAAACCGCGCAACACCCGGCCAGCGGCGGCCATTCCAGTGCAGCCACTGACCCGCGCCGACCTGATCGCCGCTCCCAACCTTAGTGTCTACCGCCTCGGCCACTCGACCTTGCTGCTGAAGCTGCAAGACAAGTTCTGGATCACCGACCCGGTGTTCGCCGAGCGTGCGTCGCCGGTGCAATGGGCCGGGCCGAAACGCTTCCATCAGCCGCCGATCAGTATCGATGAATTGCCGCCGATCGAAGCCGTGATCCTGTCGCACAACCACTACGACCACCTCGACTATGAAGCGGTGTTGAAACTGGCGGACAAGGTCAACGTGTTCCTGACTCCGCTGGGCGTCGGCGACACCCTTATCAAGTGGGGCATCGATGCCGACAAGATTCGCCAGTTCGACTGGTGGCAGGGCACCGAGGTTGCCGGCATCCGCTTCATCGCCACCCCGTCGCAGCACTTTTCCGGGCGCGGCCTGTTCGATGGCAACCAGACCCTGTGGGCATCCTGGGTCATCATCGACGGCGACAAACGCATCTTCTTCAGCGGCGACAGCGGCTACTTCGATGGCTTCAAACGCATCGGCGAACAGTACGGCCCGTTCGACCTGACCCTGATGGAGACTGGCGCCTATAACGTCGAATGGCCTCACGTGCACATGCAACCTGAGGAAACCCTGCAAGCCCACATCGACCTCAAGGGCCGCTGGCTTTTCCCGATCCACAACGGCACGTTCGACCTGGCGATGCATGCGTGGCATGAACCGTTCGACCGCATTCTTGCGCTGGCTTGGGAACGCAGTGTTTCCATCACCACGCCGCAAATGGGTGAGGCATTCAACTTGGCACAACCCCAACGCGGGAATGCGTGGTGGTTGGCGGTTGAAGGGGAGAGTGAGGCGGTGGTCCAAGGGGCCTGACTCACTGGTGCAGGTTCGCCTCCATCAGGCGAACCGAATCACTCCGCCATCGCATAATCCCCACGCACTGATTCGGCTGTCGAACCATTGCTTGTCGAACGCCCCGGCGCAAACCCCGGAAAGAACACCAACCCATGCGCCTCAAACCGATAGGTCAACGCCAGCCGCGCCGAATCCGCCACTTCCTGCTGCGCTTCGAACCGCTGAATGTCCTCTACTGAAACCTTGGCCTCCCGCGACAACTGTTCAATGCTCCAGCCCAACATCCCTCGGGCCTGGGCGCAGTGGGTCGGGGTGAACTGGAAAAGGGCGATACGTTCGAGGATGAGGTTCATCGCTGAAGAGGCCATGGTGTGCTCCGGGCTCGAGAGTGCTGATGGAAAATGTACTGTGTTTTTGTACAGTTGTTTTCGGCCGGGATCAAACTCATTTTTTGATTTGCCCTAGTTCGCCGCCTCCAACCAGACGGACGGTGCCTGACCGAGGATCCGGCGGAACATCGTCGAGAACGCCGCCGGGCTGTCATAGCCGAAATCCAGGGCAATCCGCGTCACCGCTTCACCCGCCGCCAGGCGTGCCAGCGCCAATACCACGCAGGCGCGCTGGCGCCATTGACTGAAACTCAGGCCGGTCTGCTGACGAAACAGTCTGTTGAAGGTGCGTAAGCTTACGTGCAGCTGATCGGCCCATTGCTGGGGTGATTGATGGGCATTCGGCTGATGCAGAAAGGTCTGACACAGCTCAAGCAGTCTTCCGTCAGAAGGCAGCGGGATATGCAACGGAAGTGGTGCACTGCGCACCAATTCATGCAGCAACAAGTCGACCAGCACGCCGTCACGCCCGGTCAGGTCATAGGTCAGCGGCAACTCCACGGCCTCCATCAGCAAGTGCCGCATCAACGGCGGCACACTGATCACCTGACAACGCTCACCCAGATCCACCGTCCCCGGCTCGATATACAAACTGCGAGTGCTGACCCCGAGCATCAACACCTCATGCGCCACCCCCGGCGGAATCCACACCGCCCGCTGCGGCGGCACCACCCAGTTGCCGTCATGCGTGCTGACCTGCATCACCCCGGTCGCGCCGTACAACAATTGCGCCCGCCGATGCGTATGACGTGGCAACAGATAGCCGTGGGAATAATCCGTACCGATCGCCACCACCGGGCGCTGAGTGTCATCCAGCAGATTGATCGAAACATTGCGCATCGAGCGGTACCCGGCAGTTGGCGTAAACGCAAACATTATTGGCTGACTTGCTGAAGCAGGCCAAGCGCCGCCGCTCTATCGTCGACCGCTCTCAAACAACGGACTACGCGCCATGTTCTACCTCCTGCTGACACTCTTCGGCTGCCTGACCGGCGTCACCGCCGTGCTCTTCGGCTTCGGCGGCGGCTTCGTCGTCGTGCCGCTGCTATATCGGATGCTCACCGCCAGTCACGGCGCTGACGACCCGATCAGCCAATCCGCCATGCACATCGCCGTCGCCACCTCGACCTGCGTCATGATCGTCAACGCCCTGGTCGCCACCGATAAACATCGCCGCGCCGGCAATCTCATCCGTGATTACCTGTGGCCGTTGGGCGGGTTCATCGGATTGGGCGCGGTCGTCGGTGCAATCGCAGCGGTGTGGGTCAGCGGCGAAGTCATTCGTTATGCCTTCATCGCCTACCTCGGCGTGACGATTGTCGACTGCCTGCTGCGACGCGGATTTCTTACGCAGTCCGAAGGCGCCATCCCACGGCGATTGGGAACACTGGAAACGTCCGGCGGCGGTGTAGGCATTGGCGCCATCGCAACCTTTCTCGGCGTAGGAGGAAGCGTCATGACCGTGCCGTTATTGCGGCGTTGCGGGTTGAGCATGTCGCAGGCAACGTCGATGGCCAATCCGTTGAGCGTGCCGGTGGCACTGGCGGGCACCCTGACTTACATGGCGCTGGCCGGTTTCAGCGAGACCGACTTGGGGCCATGGTTTGTCGGGTATGTGGATCTGCTGGCGTTTGCGGTGCTGACGCTCGGATCGTTGCTGGGGATTCGACTTGCCACGCCGTGGATCGGGCGGATACCGGATCGGGTGCATGCTTGGGTTTATATTGGATTGTTGGTTATTGTGATGTTGGGAATGTCGATGAAGTAATCGTCTACCGACAGACCCATAATCCATCGTCCCCAGTATTTATCAGAGATCAAGGATGCTGATCTTCAATTGCACCGAAGCTGCCAGCAAATTCTTCAGCCGCGTTCACCAGGGCAAAAAAATCACCCCGGTGGATTTGGACCCGCCGTCATCAACCATTGAAGATGATGAGATGGACAGTGCTGTCGAGCAGTGGCTGGTGCATGCGATCACCGTGCAACGAAAGCATGTGCTGTTCGCCATGCATATCAAGACTCGCTATTGCATGGTTTTCGCCGACACGAAAAAGGCCGATCTGGATGCATTTGTGGGGCAATTCGCTGATCGCTGGTTCAACGGTGTCATGCTTCATGCAACCCATCACGGGCTCTCCGAGTGGATTGATATTGAACCGTTGATTGAGCGATTCCAGTGGATGTGTCGACCGCAGCAGTTCTATCGCCGCAGCCATCGCAGCGCACAGAAACACATCGATGAAATTGCCTGGGTCTTCCGGGACAAGGCCGCAGGGGCCGGTTGTTTACCGCCTGATGAAGTCGCAGCCATGGTGTTCGACGCGCAGATGAACGACACCCCGAGAAACAGCAAGGGCGCCAAGGGTTACTACTACCCGGATGAGGAGATGACCGTTCATTGGCTTCGTCGTTATTGCGCTCTGGATGAGGACGAAGTTCAAGCGGCAAAGACGCGCCGCATGCAAGTGTATCGGGAGATAGCAGCAGTCGAGCGCGAAGCCTGGCTGGAAGAGTACAACCGACAAAACTCGATTACTTAAGCCACCCCCGCCATAATCCGCCCCGCATTCACCAGCGCCGGCACTCACGTCCCGGCGCGACGTCCGACTCACTCAGGGATCGATCCATGCTCAAGGGACTGTTGCGCCTGGCGCCATACGCCACCGTACTGTTTTCACTGCTTTCCACCGCTCAGGCTGACGACGGCAGACGTGTGTTCACCGGCACGCTGGGCAAGACGCCGATTGTGGTTGAGCTCAATACACAGCAGCCGGATGAAGTGACCGGTCGCTACTTCTATGAGAAATACCATCGCGACCTGCCTCTGAGCGGTGCGTTGCAGGACAGCACGCTGACGTTGGTCGAGGGCAACAATCGCTACGGTGACGACAAGCCGCTGCCGACCCTCAAACTGAAATCCACCGCCCACGGTTGGCAGGGCGAATGGCAAAGCCCTCAGGGCAAAAAACTTGCGGTGCAACTCTCCGAGGCCAAACTTGCGGCGCCGGTCTCCACAACTTTGCCCTTCATCGCCACGCTGCCCGCCAGCGAACCGTACGAATATCTGCGGCTACAGGGGCTCAAGCTCAAAGCCACGAAGAAAGAAGATTTCATGGGCTACACCTTGCAATGGTGGACGGAGCCCGAGTCGAAGATCGCATTGTTTACCGTGGAATCCGGCCTGCCGAAAAATGACCTGCAGCGGGTCAACCAACAGTTGCTCGGGCGTTTGTGGAGCGAGGTCATCAGCTATCACGGCTGCCAGTTGCAGGGCGGAGAAAACGTCGAGTTCATGCAGCAGGCCCAACCTCAACTGATCTCGCCAGCCGTGGTCAGCCTGAACATCTCGACCAGTTATTACTGCGGCGGCGCGCATCCGGACTTCGGCGATTCACCGCTCAACATCGACGTGAACACCGGCCATCCGTTGTCGCTGGAAGATGTGTTGTGGGTAGGCGAGGGCAAACCTTTGCTGCACGCCGAGCGCGATAGTCTGGGCGATCAGCCGCTGAGTGAACAAGAAAGTTCAGCGCGCTCGACTTACCAGCGCGAAGTGCTGGTGCCGTGGCTGATCAAACAACTCACCGCGCTCTACCCAGAAGAGATGAAGAAGCCAGCGGAGGGCGATGAAGACAGTTGCGACTATACCGATGAAAGCATCTGGGGCTATCCGTCCTGGCACTTCACTCCGAAAGGTCTGTACCTGGGCGCCTACTTCGCTCGCGTCGCCCGCGCCTGCGATGCGCCGGACTGGTCAGTCCTGCCGTACTCCCTCATAAAACAACACCCCGGCGCCGTCAAACTGCAACCGCCCCAGGGCTGACCATCACGCCAGACCCGGCGCTTCACGAATGATGAAGTGATCCAGGTTCTCGATATTGGCATTGAAGACCTCGAAAGGCTTTTCGGGGTTCTTCTTGCCCGGCACCTGCTTCAACTCCGGCGTCACACCATAGAAGAAGCAGAACAACTCCTTGTCGCTATCAATGGCGTGCTTGATCTCTTCCAGAAACGCCCTGCGCTTGCGGTAGTTGTCGATCAGCTTCTTGTTGAGATAGACACTGACCGGATAAGGCTTCTTCTTGCTGTCATCCGGTTTCTTGAACCAGACCTTGTCCTCGAAATCGATCCGGAAACTGGCGCTGTGAAAGTCCTCGATCTTCTTGATCCGGCCCCAGTAAATCAGCCCCTTGTTGTCCATCAAATACTCGATCTTCTTGAAGAACGAACTGTACGGCGCCGTATGCTCGCCAATCTTCAACGGCATGCGCTTGAGCAATTCCTTGTCCGCGAAGTTCGACACAAAACATTCCACGGGGTGAGCGAAGACACTGGTCTTGTCCGGTGCCGACTCACGACTCGGCGACTCTTTTGAGGGGGTAGCCGCCACCCGCACCGGATCATCCCGCACCACATCCGCGGCCCCCGCCGGCGCGGCAGGCTTGCGCACATACTCACGGCGCGTCAGCAACAACTCCGACGGGAAATGCTCCTCCCGCCCGTCATCCGTTTCCCCATCCGCCGCCTCAACCCCCGACGCCGACGTCTTCAAACTCACATACGGACAACCCGCCACATGCTGCGTACCGGGCAGATTCTTGAAGTGCGGCGTGCGCACGTAATTCACGTTCTTGGCGTTGAACGTACCCAACTCGTTGGACGCATCGAACGCCGAACGACAGGCGTCGTTGGGGCACTGGAAGTGTTCCTTCGCGGAGTCGAACGCCACCGTCTCATCGAAATTGAGATCGCGAACGTCATAGATCGACAGTTTGTCGTCGAGGCTGAGGCAGTAGGCGAGATCGAATTTCATGGTGGGGCTCGGGTCCTTGAGTGGGGGAGGGGTATTAATAGCGGGTGGTGGGGTGGGTTGCACTGATTGTTTTCAGAATGATGCAGAACCAGTCTGCTGACGATTGTCCTCCCAAGAACTCCGGGCCATAAAAAACCGCTGCTTGAAAACTCAAGCAGCGGTTTTTTGATGTCAGTAAGTACGCAGCATTCGTGAAGCTTTACGCCACCAGGATTTCTCACGATTGAACGGATCCTCCGCCAGCAAACACGGCATGTCCCGCAACCGAATCCACGGCTCATCCTGCCAGTGCAACGTGCTCAACGACATCTTGGGCCAGCTCAAAACACTCAGTATCGGACGCTCGACCGAGCGCGTCGGACGGGCATCTCGCAGCGCAGGCACAACCTGATGCGTCACCCATTCACGAAGCTGCCGATACTCGGGACAGTAGTGATAGATCAGCAGCGCATACACACCTGACTCGCTCACCATCAGATGTTCTCCGGGCTCGCCGTAGGTCTCCACGCACATCATCTGCCGCTGATCGGCATCGAGTTTGCGTAGCTGTCGCTCATCCAGATATTTGCCCATCAGACGCCCCAGTTCATGGACGCAGAACCAGGCTTGGTTCTCCACAAGAAGGGCATGCAGGTGGGTTTTGTTACGGACAAATCGAGTTGGAAGAAGAGGTTCAGACATGACGTGCCTCCCGAGTCGGGAGCACGGGAATCGAATGGCGGGTACAGCGATTCGCCTTCATCGTGAAGGCTGAGTAGTCAGGCATTTCCATTTACCTCTGGCTGCTTTCTTAGGGCATTCGTTAAGGGTGTCGGGAGCTAAGAAACCCACCAGAGACGGGCCGGACATATTCCCCTTTCGGGTCTTGTATTCGCCCACTCCCGACATAACGGGATTTTTCGCAGGCGTAGAGAAACCGCAGACGAAAAAAAGCCGCATGACTGTCGGGTGCGGAGGACCGCTCTGGTTGTGGCGTTTCTTAGGCGCCGAATCTAAAGACTATTTCGTTGAGGAAATGTGGTCAAGCTATGGCGTTTTGCCCTGAGATAATGAGGTGATGGGAGACATTTGGTAGGGGGGAGCGGTAGCTCATTGCCATTGAGCTGAGGACAAGGCGTTTGCGCATTAAACAAATCGCATTCTTCGGCTAATCGACCTCCATATGATGCTGCTACAGGAATCTACCTCCTATATACTCAAGCGTTTTGAATCAGGCTGTTCAAGATCGTTATGAGAGAGATCCATAGAGAAAAAATTGCACGTATACAAAATGGTGGCACTCCCAAGGTTCTGGACCTATTTGCGGGTTGCGGCGGGATATCTCTCGGTTTTGACCGCGCTGGTTTCAAGAACGCAGCCGCTATTGAATTTGATGCTCATGCAGCTCGTTCACATGCTATCAATTTTCACAAGGGGCTTTCTCCCGAACTTTTTGAGAAACATGCACAGGCACACGATATAACGCTCATCGAACCATCTAGTTTTATGCGTGACATGGGGTTTGAGGGAGATGCGGACAGAGCTATTGATGTCATCGTTGGTGGGCCCCCTTGCCAAGCTTTCGCGCGAGTCGGTCGTGCAAAGCTTAGGGAAGTAGCAGAACATCCGCAGGCCTTTAAACAGGACCCTCGCGGGAATCTATATTTGCGTTATTTGCATTTTGTACGAGAGTTGAAACCAGTTGCAATTTTAATGGAAAATGTGCCCGATGTGTTAAATTATGGGGGGCATAATATTGCAGAGGAAGTCTGCGAGACGCTGGATGATCTTGGATATGATTGCGGATATACGCTTTTGAATGCGGTGTATTTCGGTGTGCCCGAAATGCGCGAAAGAATGTTTTTGATAGCCTATTCTAAAGAGCTGAAGAAGCGTGTAAGTTTTCCTGCTCCGACTAACTGGATTAGTTTGCCAAAAGGATACGATAATAGTCGGAAAGTTGCTTTGAAGACTATAAGCTCTGATCTCCTTGGAGAGGAGAAATACTTCATTCATCCGCCTGTCGCAGTAAAATCAGATTGCGAGCCAGCGGTGACTGCAGAAGAGGCACTTAGGGATCTACCGAGAATTACTAAGCATCTGGAGCAAG